>JAGVGM010000031.1 GCA_020057065.1 Thermodesulfovibrionia bacterium | reverse complement strand
ATGGAAGTTGAAAGATTGAAACAGGATCTATTTCATCAACGATCTGATACTTCATGGAAACTCTGGAATCTGATCGTCTTCCAATACTGGTATGAAAGGCATTTTCCTCATAATTGAGGAACTCTTGCCCAAATCCCTTTTCGATGACCGCTCAAAGGAATTTCTGTTTGGGCAATATCCCCTTGATATACAGGGTTTCTTAAATGAATATTCTCATGGTTGCTGATGTCTCGATAAAGAACGTGATTGGAGGGGCTCCCAGGGTGCTCTATGAAGAGGGTAAGAGACTGAAGCAAAAGGGACATAGTGTGTGGGTTTTAACCAGACAGGTTCTAAACTCAGATACTACCGAAGAAATAGTCGAAGGGGTGAAGGAATTCCGATACCGAATACTCGGAAATAATCCACTTACGTATATTCTGTCCTCAGTTTTTAACTCCAGGAGACTATTTGAGAAAATGGTTAAAGGCAAAAATTTTGATGTGATAAATTTTCATCAGCCCTTTTCAGCATTGGGAGTAAATTTATCAAAAAAAAGTAGAGATATAAAAAAGATATATACATTCCATTCCCCTGCATTTAAAGAGTACGAAACTCGTAACGAAGTCCCGTCTAACACTTGGGGGAGATGCTATTACAGGCTTAATTCCTATTTCAGGAAGAAAATGGAAAGATACAATTTAAAGAGATGTCAGAAGATAAGGACGTTAAGCGAATATATGAAAAGAGAGCTTTTAAGTTGCCATGGTATTGTTGATGAAAAGGTCGTTGTAGTCCCCGGTGGAGTGGATGTTGATCGTTTCACACCTTCATCCGATAGATTAAAGCTGAAAAAAGAGCTAATGGTACCCATTGAAAAAACTTTGCTTTTATCTATTCGCAATCTTGTTCCAAGGATGGGGCTTGAGAATCTTATTTATGCAATGGCAGACGTTGTTAAGAAGACAAGGGATGTTTACCTAATTTTGGGAGGGGAGGGGGCTTTAGGGGAGAGGTTAAAGGGACTGGTTGGAGAATTGGGACTGGGTTTATTTGTTCGATTTGAGGGTTTTATCGCAGAAGATAAACTACCTTTGTATTATCAAGCCGCAGACCTCTTTGTTTTACCCACTAAAATACTGGAAGGCTTTGGTTTGGTAACTGTCGAGTCTCTTTCCTGTGGCACACCGGTACTGGGGACACCCATTGGAGCAACAAAGGAAATTCTGGCGAGATTAGATACCAGGCTTTTATTTGACGGGACAGAGCCAAGAGACATTTCTGAAAGGATTCTTTATTTCTTGAATCGAAAATCTAATATGGAGGATTTGAGAGGTAAATGCAGACAGTTTGTTGTAGATAACTATTCCTGGGATGTTGTAGCTCAAAAGCTTGAAGAAATCTTGGTAGAGGTTACTAAGTAAAAAATGTAGATTTTCAAAATTGACGGCTTCGTAAAAAGTCAGGAAACTCTTTTTCTTGTCATTCCGGCGGACCCCGTATCAAGTACGGGGCAGGCGCCGGAATCCAGTAAATTCAAGACTTCTAGACTCCGGCTTTCGCCGGAGTGACGGCTTTGGGGACTTTTTACGAGTTCATCAAAATTTATATGATCTACCAACTATAGCCAGGAGAAAGTTTGGAGAAAGTTAAAGTTATACATATCATTACAAGGTTGGACAAAGGAGGATCTGCTGAAAATACCTTACTCACTACTATGGGATTGGACAAGAATAAGTATGAGGTAGTCTTGATAAAAGGTCTTTCCCTGGAATCGGAGATGAGTGCTGAAGAAAGGACTTCTTTGGATGAAGGATTAAAGCAGGCTGAGCTTAAGGGTGTAAAACTGATTACAGTTCCCTCTCTAATTCGACGGATAAATCCTATGTTAGACCTACAAGCCCTTTTTCGCCTGTACAGAATCTTCCTGCAAAAAAAGCCTGCTATTATACATACTCACACATCGAAGGCCGGCATCCTCGGCCGTTGGGCATCCTTCTTTGCAAGGGTTCCTATAGTTGTACATACCCCACATGGTCACATCTTTTATGGCTATCACGGAAAGATTAAAACGAAGTTATTCATACTGATCGAGAAATTGACGGCAATGATAACAGATATGATCATAACTTTGACAAAAAGGGAGAAGGATGATCACATTCAATTCGATATCTCAAAGTCTCATAAGTTTGCAGTAATACATAGTGGTGTAAATCTAGAAGATTTCTCTAAAAATTTCGTCAATAGTGATGAATTAAAGAGAGACCTAGGGATACCCATAACAGATTCAATAGTTGGTACAGTAGGGAGGCTAGTTGAAATAAAGGGGCATAGGTATCTTCTAGATGCCGCACGTTTGGTCTTGAATAAGCTACCGAACGTGACTTTTTTATTAATCGGAGATGGTCATCTTATGACCGAATTAATCAATCATGCCTCTGCCCTGGGAATCAAAAATAAAGTTATTTTTGGTGGATGGAGAGGTGATGTGGCTCAACTCATAAATGCATTCGATATATTTGTATTGCCCTCTCTAAACGAGGGGATGGGAAGGGTTCTAGTAGAGGCTATGGCTATGGGGAAACCCATCGTGGCTTCAGATATTGGTGGTATTCCAGATCTCGTAAAAGATGGGACTAATGGTATATTATTTCCCCCAAGAGATGTGCATGCTATGGCAGAGGCGATCATGAAGCTGCTTTTGGATAGAGAGTTGGCAAGGAAGATGGGAAAAGAAGGGGAAAGGACTTCTCTTAACTATGATACCGGCGTTATGGTAAAGAATATTGAGAGATTGTATGAAGATGTATTGAGGGGGAAAGGACAAGCACATTTTCATCTTGACAATTATTCCGAATAGAATATATTCTATTCATACAGAATCATACTAGAATCTCAGGGAGTGATATTATGCCATCCACAACAGTCCATATACCTGACCGATTATTATCCAAAATAGACCAAATAATTAAAGAAAAAAGCATCAGCCGAAACCGTTTTATTGTCGAGGCATGCGAACAGGCATTGAATAATAGTATTGGGCAATGGCCTGAAGGTTTCTTCGAATCTGAACTCAATGGAGACAATTTAATATTACTAAGGGAAGGTGTATCGGAGATGGAAGAGGCAATTATCAGTATGCGTAAAAACCGGAGGGATGCTGCTCTATGAGATACGTATTGGATACAACCGCCTTTTCGGCAGCTATGAGACGAGATGCAGCCTTATTAGAATTCCTTAAGAACCATCGTCCGGGAGATATTGTCACTGTACCTCCGGTGGTAGCTGAAATACAATACGGCATTGAAAGATTAGATAATTCCTCAAGGAAATATTTTTTATTGAAGTCAGAGAAAGATCGCTTACTTTCCGTAATTACTATACTGCCGTGGTCATCCGAGTCATCCGATTATTTTGGGAAAATAAAGGCAGATCTTGAACATCTAGGAAAGTTAATAGACGATTTTGATATTGCTATTGCGGCTATTGCAATGGCGCATAAATGTCATGTTATTACTGCTAATATAAGCCATTTTCAAAGAATAAGAAAACTTGAAAGCAAAAGCTGGAAACAATAATAAGCATCTAGCGTCTATCACAGATATTGCTAAGATATTGAGTAAAATTTACTTGTGAAATTAAAACGATATTTAATAATATTATGTCTAATTTTCTGCATTTTATCTTCTCCCATTGCTTATGCAAATCACTATATTCAAATCCCTGGCTTAATAGACCTACGTTCAACATTCAGTGATGGCAGTTATTCCATTGAAGAACTGGTTAATATAGCAAAAAATAGAGGTCTTGAGGTTGTAATATTTACCGATCATGACCGTATAGAAATGGAGTACGGTTTATTTCCATTTCAACATATTATAAAAAAGAGGGTTGAAAGACCCTCTGTATTGAAGACAGGGGCGAGAAACTACCTTAACACAATCAAGGAGATGGGATATAAATATCCGGAAATGATCTTGATTCCCGGGGTAGAGTCAGCCCCCTTTTATTATTGGACAGGGAGCGTAATTAAAGGCAATCTAACTGCCCATAATTGGGAGAAGCATATACTGGTTATAGGATTGGAAAAACCTGAAGATTATAAAAATTTACCCCTTCTAAGTGGTGGGCTTTCAACTAAATACGTAAGTCAGTTCCTACCTGTCACTCTGCTATTTGTCGTTTCTATGCTTTTTAGCATATTTTTGATACGCAGGCGAGGAATCTACAGGAAGATTGGAATTATAGTATTCATTTTAAGCCTTCTATTGATTATAAACTATCATCCTTTTAAAAGCTCTATGTTTGACCAGTACCATAGAGATCAAGGAATATTGCCCTATCAAGAGCTTATAGACTATGTTAATAAAAGGGGAGGGATGACCTTTTGGTCCCATCCTGAAAGCAAATCCGGTATAGATAAAAAAGGACGGATATATGTTAATACCCCCCCCCATCCTGATGATCTGGTCAAAGCAATGGGATATACAGGTTTTGCAGCACTAT
>JAGVGM010000019.1 GCA_020057065.1 Thermodesulfovibrionia bacterium | reverse complement strand
TTTCAATACGGGATAACTTTACAAAAGCTCGCCTGTTGGCTATCTGAGTCAGAGGATCAATCATAGCCAGCTCTTTTTGCCTATCAATTGTACTACTTAACTCTGATAGGATAAAAGTAATAACCAGAAAGACAATCAACCTGAATGTCTCATTAAGATAGGGTATTAGTGGGTTTGAAAAAGTATGCAGCATCATCAAATCTGCAGTGAGCCATGATGAAGCACTGGTAATAGATATAATTATTCCAGCCCATCTTCCAACATAAATAGTAACTATAAAAATGGGGATTAAATAAATTACTGATAATGCCAATTCCGGCCCGGTTAGATAGCGTATAGCTCCAATTAGTATGGAAAGAACAAACCCAAATGTGAACAGCAAGGATTTACGATACTTACGAAAGTAGTTAATCGGTCTTATCAGTTTTCTCCTCCTTCTTTACAGTCCTAACTCCTTATCAATTTTCTGCATGGCTTTGAGGCTCAGATCTGCAAATTCCTCAAGAGGCATATTGAGTTTCTCACACTCTTTGATAAGCTCTCTGCTAACACCCCTTGCAAATTCCTTTTGTTTCATCCTTTTGAGGATGGATTTGGTTTTAACACTGGTAATCTTCTTGTCAGGGTAAACCAGGGTTGTCGCAACTATAAGACCGGTTATGCACTCGGCACAAGCTAGAGCGAAATCAAAATCGGTTTTGCGTTGTATTGCCAGTGCCTCTCCGTTGTGAGCCATGATAGCCTGGATTATTTCTTGGTCAATACCTTTCCCCTCAAGTATCCTGGCTGTTTCAAGTGCATGCCTGGAAGGGGTGTCTTTGGTCTCTTCATAGTCCAGATCGTGTAAAAGCCCTGCAATACCCCAGGCATCCGCATTATAACCCAGTTTTTCCGCCAATGCCCTCATAATTGCCTCTGTGGCCAATGAGTGTTTTTGTAGATTGTCCTTCTTCAGATATGCTCCCATAAGGGAAATGGCACCTTCTCTGTCAATCCCTAAATGTCTTTTACCTTCCATTTAATTTTCCCTGTTTTCTAGTAGGCTGAGTATGACTTCTATAAGATCTCTTACAGATAAACAATTTCTTCGTCGGGTGAAAACTAACGATTATTATATAACGATCTCGCTATCTGAGTAAATTGAAAAGCCCGAAGTTTGATGCCCGTTTATCAAATGTGAGTATACATTCACAGCCCGAAAATTTTGCAGAGTGCGCGATCAAAAGATCCGAAAGCTCCATTTTGGTTTCTCGTGCCGAAGAGACAAAGCTCAGAATTGCCGGTTGTGCCTCAAAATCCAGAATAGGCATTAGTATAAGCTCATTAATGGAATCCAGTATTTCTTGTCTCGGAATCTTATAAACAGATTCCAACACCCAGACGGTCTCAAGGACAACAAGCAGAGGCACGAAGAATACTTCCTTGCCGGACTCCGCCTCTTTGAATATCCTGTAAATGGTTTCGGCTTGTTGCTCGTCATCCCTCACCAGGAAGCGAATCAGCACATTAGTATCCAATGCCTTCATTCGAAACTCTCCTGTATTTTCTGCCTTATCCCAGCGTCTATCTTCTCAATAGAGATGGGTTTTCTCCCCTGCTTGTGCAGCCTGCCGAATATATCATCAACCTTCTTGGTAATCGGCCTAAGAAGTGCCTCTTTACTTTCAGTGATCACAAATTCGACTTTGTCTCCTGTGTGCAGTTGCAGAGAATCCCGAACTGCTTTTGGAATCGTTACCTGCCCTTTGCTTGTGAGTGTTGCTAATGCCATAGGAACCTTCCTCCTTACCATTAACTATTTCCTTACTATATAGTAAGACAAAGCAAATTAGTAGTCAACTTTTTTTGACATAACCATTGATTAACAAGAAATTTGCCTTACCCAATCATAACCGACCGTTCTTACCTTTTCTGCTCTATAGTGATTGTTTCAATTTTATTCAGGTCTTTATTTATAGTGAAATTTAACCCTTCCTTATCATATACTCTCTGCTCATACTTGTCACTCAAACTCTTAAAGGTACCCTTTCCGTAGATTTTATTGACATCTTCTGTTGAACTGTTTACCCTTATTCCTTTTTGCTGCACAGTAATGCCCGGATTTGTTACCACAATCCTGCTCAATACCTGTTTCTCGTTGAAGATAAAAGTAACCCCAAGATCGGAATAGTTCAACCAGTATTCTGTTTGGCTTCCGGTTTGAACTTTCTTTCCCTCAGATGGCTTTCGCCCAATCTTTTTTATGACATCCGCAAGGGGATCCCCTATCTTTATATTCCCTAGGCCTACCCCTGGTTTGATAAGGGCGATCGACTTGTTCTCCAACGGTTCCGCTCCATAGCACCAGGTAATCGCAAAAAAGAGGAATATTGCCGCAACCGTAATTATTCCCGATAGTCTCATCTTTATTGCTCCTTTCTCAAAATATTGCTAATGTTCTTCTTGATGTCGTCCGGCAGATCGCTGATTTTAATCTCTGCTTTCAGAGGACCGGCCGGAACTATTTTCTGTGGCTTGCGGAGTATGTTGCGCAGAGAATTCATATTGTCTCTGGAAATCTTCAGAAACTTGATGAGGTCCCTTTCGATAAGGATTATTTTAGCCGGAGGTGACAGGGATTGATTGTCAAAAAAGATCTCTCTGTCCGTTGTATGCCCCATGAGGAAAAAAAGGGCGCCTTCGCCTTGCGTATCAATATCTCTTTTTAATTTGATGAGCGATTCTATTTTTGTAGAATCTGCACAATCGAAGCCTACCACCGGGAATATATCAATGTCGAATATATAGTCTCCATAACCCACAGGTGTAGATATAAAAAGGCCTATGAAGAATAGCAGCATTAAATAGTAGAAGCCGTATGATTTTTTTACACAGTCTTTAAATTTGACGGCAAGGTAGACGAATATTGCTGTTAATACAGGTATCGAGAGTATAAAGATGATGACTTTCTTAGCCTCTTTTATAGAATAAATACTGTCGGGTATCTTGTCGAGTCTCAGTGTTATAAGTATTACTGTCAGAAGAAATACTATGATGGCACCTCTCTCTATCTTGATGATAGCCGGTATGGAAAAGAATCGCGTGTATCTGTGCAGGAGGTACATTATTGCCGTGATAATGACGATGATACCGATCATTGCGGCAAGGCAAAAGGGGTGCCTTCCGTAGGTCTCGAACATGTCTCCCATGAACTTAAGGGTGGCTTCCTTATAAAATTCCTGCGGAAAGCTGGTCAGTCCGTAGAGTTTTACATTACTTATGAAACTGAGAATTATCGTGTAACCGAGGAGGACAAAGAGCGAGGCAAACCCGATAAGTGCGCTGACAATCTTTACAAGTACTGAAAGGAATTCCTTCAGTCCAAGGAATTCCTTGGAACCCTGTCCATCACCATTTGGCTGTTCCGTCAACGATCCACGTGCTTTAGGATTTTTTGGATCACCCATCTTTACCCCCTGTTGTGAAATTAATTCATTGGACAGTTCCGGGGACAGTTCCGCGACAGTTCCGGGACAGTTCCGACAGTTCAGGGGAGACAGTTCCGCGACAATTCCGGGGACAGGACAATTCCGGGGAGACAATTCCGGGGACAGTATACCTAATTGCCCGTGTCTTTCTTTTTCGGCCCCGGCTTTTGCTGCCGCAAAACACGGGAGACCAATCCTTCCACTCTCTCCAAAAAGGCTTCATCTCCTAAAGGACGCCCTGTACGTTCGTGTAAACGGAAACATCCCATCT
>JAGVGM010000352.1 GCA_020057065.1 Thermodesulfovibrionia bacterium | reverse complement strand
GCGGAGCAGAAAGATCAAACATCAGCAAAAAAAGCTGCTTGAAGAATAACAATTAAATGGGAGCCATAAATAAATTTCAACTAAAAACTTGACATCTTCATCCGTTGCAGAGTTTGCATGTAACAGATGATTTAAACCGTTTGCTGAACGCCTTAAATGCATATTGAGGCTGTGTAACAGCCTTTTTGACAGCCCTGATGATGTTCCTTCTTGGTATCATGATCTTATAACCCTCTCAACAGTCTCGACGACTTTATAAAGCGTTTCATTCTTTACATAGTGATGGACCGGTATAAGCACAAGCCTTTCAGAGATATATTCTGCATGAGGAAAGCCCTCGCCACTGTAGTCGTATATCTTGTGTATCGGTTTGTCATAAAGTATTGTGGACTCAACGCCCATCCTGTTTATCTCCTCAAAGACTCTCATCCTCTTCTCAGGATTCTCAACAATGACAGGGAACTGGTTGAACACAACACTCCAACCCTCAGGGATCTCGGGACATTTTATTCCCTTTATATTGCTGAATGCATCATGAAGGATCCTTCCTTTTTCTTCACGGTCATGAAATATATCTTCAGCCCTTTTCAGAAGAGAACAGCCTAAAGAACCCTGAAATGTTACATAGCGAAAACTGTCAAAATCCTCATGCAGTGATGTATATTTGAACTTGGAAATAGCTTTTTGAAACAGCGTATAGAACCAGGGTCTTACCGCATAAGATAATGCTATCGCCTTGAAGAATAATTTCGTTTTACCGGATAAATTATGTGACGGCAGTTTCTCTATTTCATCACGAATAAGCCTTGCAAACTTATCATCCTCAGTCACTATAATACCGCCAGTAACAGTAGAAAGGTTTTTCCCTCTATTGAAACTTATAAATCCTATATCCCCAAAAGTACCGGTGAATCTAAGCCCTTTCCTGGTCCCGAATGATGATGCTGCATCTTCTATAACAAATGCATCTGTTTTACGAGTGCCATTCCCAAGCTCTACAGGCAAGCCGAACAAATGAACACAAAGTACAGCAAGAGTTCTGTCAGTGACCGCTGCTGCCGTCTTTTCAGTATCCATATTAAATGTATGCGGCGAAATATCAACAAGCCTGTATTTAAGTCCTGCCTTTTTTATCGGCAGGGTGAGGGAAGGGGCTGTATATGCAGGAAGGATTATCTCATCTTTATCAGACAGCTTTCTTAAAGCACGAAGAATGATATAAAGTGCGGTGGTCCCTGAATTGACCGCGAATGCATGCTTGATGCCGAGCATCATTTTAAACCTGTCCTCAAAATCACAGGAATGAATAACAGAATTCAGTATGTCACCAAACTTTATCGGTGTGCCTGCAGAAGGGATCATTACATATTCTCCTTCTTTTCAAACACCATGATATATCCCCATGCGAGATATTGATTATTAATGCCTACAGAGTATTTTTTAGTAAGTCTGCAGCCCGATGCATCCATTTTATTTTCTATATCTGCAGGATGATGAGGTACAGTAAGGAAGCGCTTTTTCCTGTTATGCAACCAGTACTTGATCCGGATAACAGGATTTCTCCTGTTTCTTGTATCTATAACTATCCTGCCTTTTTTTTCTACGATCCTTACCATTTCCTTGAAAACCGGCTCAAGGTCAGACAACGAAGCGAAGTTATATATTGTATTTAAGCAGACAGCCAGATCGAACATATTGTTGTTGAAGGGCATTGAAAATATATTGCCTTTTACAACAGCCATACCGGCCTTTTTTGCATCGGTGATCTGATCCCATGCGCTGTCAATCCCTATGATCTTTTTATTATTATGTTTTTTTATCTCTTTCAGGAGCACCCCCTTGCCGCATGCAATGTCAGCGATCATTCCTTTGTAATCTTTCAATATATCGGCTGCGGTCCTAACCGTTTTAATCGGCAGATAGTTTCTTAGCCTGAACAAATCAGCCTCCTGAATAATTTCATCGAATTAACTGTTTTATCTCTCAAAGGATATTCTCCAATTGCTTTGCTATGATTTTCCAGTCAAAATCTCTTTCAGCCCTTAATCTTCCGGCAATTCCCATTTGATGTCTTCTTTGAGGATCACAGATAAGGCTTTTAACAGCTTCTTTAACTTCTTCTATTGATCGTGGGTTTACTAAAAGGCCGGTAATACCTTGCTCTATTGCATCTCTTACCCCGCCTGACATGCCGCCTATCACGGGTTTCCCGCATGCATTCGCTTCTAAAAATACAGTTCCAAAGCCTTCATAATCACCTTTAAGCGATGCATTCTCTGTCTCTCTATTAGGCAATACAAAAATATCGCACAAGTTGTAATAGTCAGGAATATCTTCATCAGGAACATATCCCGCAAAAATTACAGAGTCTTGAAGTCCCCTGTCATGGACCATCTTACGCAATCTTTTCTCTTCTCTTCCTTTTCCGACTATTACATAAACGATATTTGAATATTCTTTTTTCAAAAGATATAAAGTTTCTATGATCATATCCTGCCCTTTTCTTTCATCCAGACGGGCTACGGTAAGCAATACTGTTTTTCCATATAAGTTATATTGCTTCATCAGCTTAGCGGATTTATCGGTTGGCCTGAAAAGGACAGTGTCTACTCCGGGGGTAATTTTGATCAATTTCTCTTTATCTGCTCCGAAACGGATATATTCCTCTTGTGTAAAACTGCTGTTCACAATTATTAATTCTGCAGAGGAAAGAATTTTTTTCATAATGAAAGAAAGGTATCCTGAATTTCCGAATCGAATTGTTTCTGAGCCATATACCCATAACACATAAGGTATTTTTAAAATCTTTTTACAGAGAAATCCGGCAATGCCGTTGGACAGTATCTGCCCGCAATGGAGCTTTTTAACCTTAGGTCTTATCGCAAAAATAAAGATGTATATTAAGTTTGACAGGGTTTTAATAACCTTGGAAATTATTGATTCTCCCGAAGGAATTCTGACTCGTATAACTGACATGTTGTCTTTTTTATCAAAGTTTTCATATCCCCTGTCCTGTGGGCAGAGTATGGAAAAACTTTCTTTGGTCTGAAGCCTGAAGAGATTGTAAAAAACTGTCCCTATACCGCTGACCGTTGGCGGAAAATCATTTGTGATAAGCAGTGAGCTGTTTATTCTCTCAGGCATTTTTTAGTTCTTCCTTTGTTTTGTTTAAAGCAGTTGATAATATTTTTTGTTCAGACTTAATTGTCTCCAATTGTCTGACAAATGCATTTATTACTGCTTTTTTCTTTATTATTTGTAAGCTTAGTTATCTTTTCGGCTTATCCCGCATTATCTTTAGCAACATACGCAGCTGACAACAGCGGATCTCCAGTTGCAATTAACGCAGCAGTTACAAGCAATGAGCCTGAGAATGGTTTAGGTGACGGAGATATAGGGCCGGACTGGGATCAGATGGCAGTAGATCAAAATACGGGAATGATCTACCTGCATCTGCGCGCTGAACGTTCAGGACGTGGAAGCGGAAGGGTTTATACAGTGACCATAGCAGCAACGGACATTTCAGGAAATACCAGTACCGCAGCTGTAAATATCACAGTCTCTCACGATATGGCAAAGAAAAAGTAGAGCTGGTGTAATTAACAAGTCTGAAAGGGGAGCATGAAAACATGCTCCCCTTTTTTTCTCAGACACTTACTGCCTCAAATTGCCTGACAACCGCATCCATCACTTCATTGGCAGTAATCAAATTCATACAGTCAAAAGTCATACAATCTGTAGGATGACAATCAGGGCAGTTTAAATTCTTGCTTACAACCACATGTCCTTTACCCCATGGCCCCCATTCCTGATAGCTGTCCAATGGATGTATATTGCCGAATATCGCTATTACAGGTACTTTCAGAGCTGCTGCTATATGCATAGGGCCTGTGCTGTTGCTTATAAATAAATTGCATCGTTTGATTGTAGACACAAGCTGGGTTAAGGATAAATTTAAAGCAACAACAGGCTGTTTCCCCATCAGGGAACTTATGCTATCAATAAGAGTCTTTTCAGAACTGCCCCCAAAAAGTATCACTTTAGCATTATATGTTTCCATTAATCTGTTCGCTACTTCTGCAAACCCTTCTTTTTTCCATCTAATGTGTGACTGCCTTGAGCCAGCCTGTATGCCTATTATCAAGTCGTTGTCTGATAAGCAGTTCTTATTTATAAACTCGTCAGCAAATCTCTCCCCTTCATCAGTAATCGAAACCTCCAACTCCTTATTGTCTGTTTTGCATCCTATCAATCCTGCCACTTCTAATACAGATTCAACCTCATGCCTTATTCTTACAGCACGATCATCTTTTTGCTTGAAAGTTAAAAAGAAGCTTCCGCCCTGACCAGAGTATCCAACTCTTATTTTTGCACCACTTTTATAAGTGAGATAATTCTGCTTAAATCCGGGATGCAGGGCTATTGCAAGGTCGTAATTACTACACAACTTGTCCTCTTTATAGATCAGCAGCTTACTAATATTGGGATTGTTGCATACCAGATCTTTTGTATATTTTGGAACCATCAAATGGATCTCAGCATCCTTAAATGTTGATCTTACAGCTTTTATTGCAGGTGTTGACAGAACCAGGTCTCCAATCCTGTCAAGGCGTATAATTAATATTTTATTAATTTTGTTATGAGCGAATTTGTCATTTTTTATTAAAAGAAACAGTAAGTAACCGAAGATATCAACAGTAGAATAATAAATATATCGTGAATATGTTGCGAGATTATTTATATCGCTGACGCCTAATGATTTTAATATTGCCTTAAGATGTTTTTTCATTTTGAATAAAATTGAAACGCTTCCACCCTCTATTGATCAAATACTTTAATTTCTTTCTGTTCAATAGCATCCTTGAGAGTTTTTTGACATTGGCTTTTCTCAAAAATGAGAATAAATCGATTTTCCCTCTGCAGGTTTGACAGTACTCCTCAACTAATTCTTTTCTTTTCATAGCGTCCCTTATGGTCTTGTATCTGTCCCCATTCCAGATATCTGCTATTGAATTCTGATTAGCATTGCCGACAACCATAGAACAGTCATAGTCAAGACAACAACAAGTACATGTCCCATCCCAGGCAACAAATAACTGTTCAAACGGGTTTAAGCAGTGACCGTTAATGCTTTTTGTTATCTTTATTCCGTTTCTAATTAAAAATTGATTGGCCCATGTACCTACTTCGATAAAAACTACACTAATATCGCTGTTTATCGCAAAAGTATAATTTTCCAGCAGATCTTCATGTCTTTCTATTTCTGTTATATCCTGATCTGGTGAAGCAACCCCTGATCGTTTTTCAATATCTTTTATGAAATGAATCAATGAAATGACATCATCTCTGATCTTTTGGGTATTGTCCATACCATCCATACCGGGCAGAAAACTATATTTTGTATTAAGCAGACCAATGGATATTCTGGTAGATGATTTAGTCTCAATTTTCTTCCGGATCATATTTCTGACCCTTTTTTGATACTCAGTATAATCAATACCTTTGGCGTGCCTTATTTTAAATGAATGGTCATCGGAGGTGAAATAACTTATATAAAGTTCCTGCACACTGGAATTGATAATGTTGTGTATATTGTCATCTGTTAAAAGGCTGCCATTAGTAACAAGTTTGCACTTTACATTTTTTTCTTTTGCATAAGAGATAATTTCATTGAACTTTGGATGTAAAAGGCCTTCGCCCATAAATTGAAATCCTATAATATCACTGATCTTAGTCAGAGCTACCTCATCTATTATTTTTTTTGCCAGTTTTATATCCATAAAACCTTTTTTTCTTGTCATATACTGTTCAGTGCAATAGGAACAATCGAAATTGCAGGCATTCGTCAACTCTAACCTTAACCACTTAATTTTATTTGTTGCCATAATAAGTATCCTTTCCCTGAAAACAATAAACTATCAAAAATATTTATACGCCCTGCGCTCCTGGCCCAGGACTTTATCAGCTACCCACAGGGTGCGGCGCGAGCATAGTTTGCCCCCTGTCAAGTATTTGTTCCAACTCATTGCAAATATATGTCCAATCATATTTTTTCACAAGATCATACCATTCTTTTTGCCATACCATTTCTCTTGCTTTCATAAATGCACTGCTCCATTCAGCTTCGCTTTCTTTAGTAAAGATCACATTGGGCAGATTCAAGCGCATTGATTCCTCCAATGGAGTTGACACAACCGGTTTGCCCGCGGCCGCATATTCTATAAGTTTAATATGAAAAGCTTTGTCCTGAAAAGGACTCTTTATCGTAGGCAATAAACCTATATCCAGCAACCTGAAATATGCCTCGACATTGTTTTTTATACCACCGGTAAAAACAATGTCCGTTCCCGAATATTTATTTTTCAATTCTTCAAGATTCGGGCCTGCGCCAACCCATAGAAGAGCAGATTCAGGGAATTCCTTTTTAAACAGCTTAAAGGCTTTTGTTGCAAGCTCGATATTGACCCAGTCCCCGATGTATCCTATATATCCCAATACATACTTCCCTGTCAGGTTGTGTTTCCGGCGGATATCTTCGATCTCCTCTTCGGATACAGATCGCATCTTTTTTATGTAAACACCGTTGGGAATAAAACAGGCATCCTTCCGGCAAGTCTCCTGAACATACGCTGCAAGACTGTTGGATGCAACTGTTACAGAGTCTGCCTTCCTGACCTCCTGCTTCACATAATTCTCCACGAACCCCTTTGACGGCAGATCAGCAAAGTCAACAACATATCTGAAGTTCCTTTTTTGTGGAAATGTAAAAAGATAGTAAGAACCATTAATAACAATATCAATATTCTCTTTCTCTAAAAACCGCATAAGAAATAATTTATGAAATCTGTGAGCCATGAAAACAGGACGATGTAAAGTCGGAAATTCAAGGATATTCAGGTTGTCTTTTTTATAAACTCTGCTGGCCTTAAATAGATCTTTAAAACTGACAAGCAGGCGTTTTATTAATGTGTATTTCCCGCTGACAGATCCCCAATTCAAAAGAAAGATATCATTGTTCGGAGATAGTGACTTTGCCAGTTCAATAAGGCGTATCCTTACTCCAGTTGTTTCAGGATGATGTGGGATGATCAGGATTTTCTTCATTGTAATATCCCTTTATTTATCAATCCCATAATTTCCTCTGCTCTGTGCGCCCACGAATTGTTCTCAGCAACAGAAATGCGACGAGTTTTAAGGTCAACTGAATTTTCTGATAATGCCTTCCTTATATGGTCAATAAATTCATCATTTGAATTGGCAATGCAAACAATATCTTTGAACCTCTGTATTTCGATCAGATTTGTTGATACTACAGGTTTGCCTGCAGCAAAATAATCCAGCAGCTTCGTAGGGAATGAAGATGTCAGCTCAGGCTTATATGGCAGAATACTTACATCGAAATGCTGCATATAACTCCCTAAGTCGTTGTAATCCTTGCCACCAAGAAAATAGATGTTTTTGTAACTTTTTAATACTGCAATATCTGAAGGCGCTATAAGTACATTGCCAATTAGAATAAGTGAACAGAAGGTCAGGTTCTTACAGATATGCTGCAGCAGGCCCATATCCACTCTATGCCCGATTGTACCCACATAACCTATTAGGGGCTTCCTGATATTTTCCAGATCTTCAGGCGGGCAATCACTATTTCCCTGAAAAAGTTCATAAACAGTACCGTCAAGCATATAGTGGGAGTTCTCATTAAGCAGTTTTGCTTTTCTCAGCATCTTTGCAGATACAAGAAATACTATATCTGCGTCTTTGATAATATGTTCTTCAAGTCTTCCTGTGGCAGCTCTTTTTTTGCTGCTATACTCGGTAAAATATTCTGCCCAATCTTCTGCCCAGTCAAATATCGATAACACTTTATTTTTGAACCATTTTATAAGAGGATAATCAAACGGATGGTAAAGCCACAGTACAATATTATAGAACTCCAGACTCCTTAGCATTGTTTTTATTATAAAAAGAGAGAGATAACGATTTAAGTTATAAATAAACTGTATTCTGTATGCAAAGGGAATAAAAAAAACGGGTGTAAAGATAAATAGTTTTTTTGATTCTGTTGATCGTTCAACTTTGAACTGAAGTGCTCTTGACCAGCGGTTACGGTTGTCAAGTGTCTTTAATTCTGAAAATGGAAAAAAAACCAAACGGAATACATTCAATGGGGGTTCAATATACATCACCTTTTCAACATCATCGCGCAAGGACAAATGCAGCATGAACTGCTGCTTCCTCGCCCTGCGTTTTTCCCAGTTATTTATGGAAAAACAGATGAAGCAGACATTGCTGTTCATTTGGTAAGCCCAAGTTTTCTTGATGCCATTTCTTTCCATGCAAGGGGAATATGAGCATCAATATTAGAAGCATACATACATGAACATCCGGGACATTGTTTCTTGAACATTTTTTGTATTCCTTCCTTCCATTGATCAGAAGAGACAGTATCTTTTAGCGATATGTTTCTCAGATCACCAACAAAAGGAAGACTCTGGCATAGGAAAACCTTCCCGACAGGACTAACCCAGACCCTTCCGCTAAATGCTATATAACAGGGAATGTCTTTACTTTTAGGATCTCTGAAATATCTTTTAATATAATCCAGTGCCGGGATCGAATTTTCTATCAGACAGGGGTTATTTCTTTTGACAGCTATTAACTTGTCAACCAGTTCATCCAATTCTCTATAATGTTCCTCTGTAATTAACAGTTCACTTTTAGTTTTATCATTCTTGCCTCTGAAATAAAATGAGGAAAAGTCTAACAACTGGATCCCAACAGACACCTTTATCTTTTCAGCGAGTTCGATGATTTTGAACAGAGAGCCATCCTTCAATGTAGGCAACATCAGAACTGATCCAACAGCCACTCTGATATTATGTGTTTTCCTAAGCTGTATAATTTCGTTTAACCCGGAATATGCCTTATGGTAAGCATCTCCGACCCCCCGAATATGATCTGCCAATTCTGAGGTCGTATCAATGGATATGTTTATTCCATCGAGCCCGCTCAGCACAAGTTCTTTGGCTCTTTCTTTATCTAATAACATGCGAAGATGTCAAGTTTTTAGTTGAAATTTATTTATGGCTCCCATTTAATTATTATTCTTCAAGCAGCTTTTTTTGCTAATGTTTGATCTTTCTGCTCCG
>JAGVGM010000140.1 GCA_020057065.1 Thermodesulfovibrionia bacterium | reverse complement strand
GCGGAGCAGAAAGATCAAACATCAGCAAAAAAAGCTGCTTGAAGAATAACAATTAAATGGGAGCCATAAATAAATTTCAACTAAAAACTTGACATCTTCCGAAAACCCTCAAGCATTATATCTATAGCATCACCCGAACATAGATTTTAAAAATATTACAACTATCAAACCCGCAAACATACCAAGACCGAACAACAAAGGTTCAGTCTCTATAGTCACTGGTTCAGCATTACTCACCATCACAGCATAAATCGGCAGAGTACCAGTCACATCAGCCCTCAGGCCCCTGTTTTCATCACACACGCCGATAACCTGATAATAACCTCCGCTTGTTACAAGCCCTATTTCACGCGTTTCAGAATAAGTGTTAATAGTCACAGTTGGAAATGGAGCAGTGTAAGGTTGCGGAGGAGAAACAAAAAGAAACATCTTGTAATAACGGCCAAAGTTATCACAAGACGCAGACAACTTAACAACATCAGAAAAAGACAGGGAGGGCAGGAGGACAACAGCCATCAAAGCCACCGCTATTAATACCTTTTTACCTGCCCGTCCCTGCACCATTTTAGACCTCGTTTGCGTTTTTTATAAATACGTTTGTTCTTATATTCACATCCTTGCCTATTTTGTCGTTATATTGACCAGACTTTGCAAAGATAGTAATCACGTCAGACCCGATCCCATCAGGGCGTGGACATATTACCTGTACGATATTTGTTCCTTTTGAAGTAGTGTTTGCATTGATTACTTTACCTTTGACCTCATAAATCATTAAATATTCTCCTTTTTTAATTTTTATTATGTATTGTTGTTTGATAAGGCTGATCCTCAAAAACCCCCCGGACTTCATACCCCCTTTCTTCAAGTAGTTTTAAAGCAGTGTGAACATCTAATTTATTGTCTATTCTCTTGACTGAAAAACCGTAAAACTTCAAATAGCGTATTAATTGATCGTCATTATATCGATCAGACAGGGTAGGTCTAAGTTTCTTAACATCTAGTGGATAAAGTTTGTTGAGTAGCTTAACGATATAACCTATCCGATTTGAGCCAAAACCTTCATTCTCTAAAACTGAACGGAAATTTTGATAAGTGATGATTACGTTAAGATTGTCATCTGGATTGACAAGGCGGAACCGGGAACTTAGATTATCTTTCTCAACATCAAGTTTTGTTAACGTAAAGGCCATAAGATATAATTACCTCCGTTTTTAAATACTTAACGGAAAACATGTTCGGCACCTAAACTGAATGCCTTTTCATGTATTGTAATTTAACATAATATATCTTATCGGACATTGGCTATGTCAAAGTTTTGTTTAAAAGATGTGAAATCAGTGAAGCCTGCCCTTTTAAATAGAGCTTAGATTGGGTTTTCCATGGATTGCCTAATTATTGGGCAGATGAAATACATTATTAAAACAATGCGTTACAGTATTCAGCTGATTAATTAATGGGTTTTGTAATAAATACGTTATTAGTCAAGGAAATGACCCTTACTCTTAGGCGTTGCCCCTTTATAAGATTACCGGCTCTGATCATTAGTCTTATATAGTTATCGGAAATTCCTTTTTATAAACAATTGGTTTAAGATTTACTTTCAACTATAACATTAAGATATCCCCCCTAACTTGTATTTAAATAGGCTAATCTCTTTATGTTTGATATATTTATAAGGATATTTACACTGTTACGCTATATTTTATTAATAGTAAATATACTTTACCGAGATCGTAGAGTGCTTCTGCATAGTCATGCTTAATTCTCAAGACTGTCTGGAAAGCCTCTATGACAAGCCCCATGTGAATAAGTTCGGCATTCATGCAATCTTTATGCCGGACGCCGCCCAGACAGTAAGCAGGAACTCCTCATGAATCTTTTTAAATTATTCACAGCAGGTTTATCGGATCAACGTCAACATCAATCCTTACATTTTTAACATCCTTCAAGGTTTCGATTATTTCCGCTGCCTTCCTGCGGAGGGATCTTGAATCCTTGCCTTTTAGAACGAGATGCCATCTCCAGTAATATCTGATCTTCTCAATGGAAGCTGGAGAAGGCCCGAGTATTTCCACACCTTCTCCCCCTTTTGGCAAGGAGGTGGGCGGGGGAAATATTCTTTTTATCTTCCCGGAAATGCCTTTCATGATCTTCACCCCTTCCTCCTTGTTCCTGAAATTAAAGACTATCCTTATCAATTTACTGTAAGGCGGATAGGAAAGCTCCCTTCTCAATTCTATTTCCTTTTCATAAAATCCTGCATGGTCATAATTGCGCACGTGATCAAAGACATAATGGTCCGGTTCATAGGTCTGAATATATACTTCCCCCGGGACATCGCCGCGCCCTGCCCTGCCGGCAAGCTGGGTGAACAACTGGAACGTTCTCTCTGAGGACCTGAAATCAGGAAGGTTCAACGCTACGTCAGCAAAGACAACAGCAGCAACAGTGACATTCGGGAAATCATGCCCCTTTGCCACCATCTGGGTGCCGAGCAATACGTCGATCTTTTTATCTTCCATATCCTTTACTATTCTGTAATGTGAAAGTTTTTTCGTTGTCGTATCCCGGTCCATTCTTTTCAAATTAAGTTCCGGCAGCAATTCATGAAGTTCTTCCTCTATTCTTTGTGTGCCGAGTCCGATGTATTTTATCTTTATCCCTTTGCATTCAGGACAGATATCCTGCGGTTTCAGGTACGAATTGCAGTAATGGCAGTTCAATGTCTTTGTGTCTTTATGATATGTAAGGGTGATGCTGCATGCAGGACATTTATACGTATACCCGCAGTCCGTGCACATGAGAAAGGGTGAATATCCCCTCCTGTTCAGCATAATGAGGGACTGATGCCCCTGCGAAATATTCACCTTTAAAACATCAAGCAGTTTTTTTGAATACGACAGCGATTCCTTTTCCTCTTTTGTCATGTCTATGATCTCAATTCGCGGCATGGGTCTCTGCTCTATCCTTTGAGTGAGTTCAAGATAACCAAGCTTCCCTTTCTTTGCATGATAAAAACTCTCGATAGAAGGTGTGGCAGAGCCAAGTATTATTTTAATACCCTCTATCTTTGCCCTTGCAAGGGCGACGTCCCTTGCACTGTACTTTAATCCCTCAAACTGTTTGTAAGATGCTTCATGCTCTTCATCTATGATAATGAGACCGAGATTTCTGAACGGAGCAAAGACAGCGCTTCTTACACCTAGAGCAACCTTTGCCTCACCTTTTCTGATCTTCATCCATGAGGTAATTCTCTCACCGGGAGACAGTCCACTGTGGAAGAACACGACCTTATCATGAAAACGGGCGCGGAACCTGTCAACGATCTGAGTTGTCAGCGCAATCTCCGGCACGAGGACGATAGCCTCTTTGTCGCCAAGCTCTTCTATGGCCCTGATATAAATCTCTGTCTTCCCGCTGCCGGTAACGCCATGAAGAAGGAATGCGCCAGATCCTGAGCTGGTGATCTCAGACAAAGCTTTCTGCTGTTCTGCAGTCAGATTGATTTTCTTTGCAGGTGTAACTTCATGATCATAAGTAATCCTGCCCCTGCTGCCCTTTTTACCTTCAAATATCCCTGACGGAACAGCATTCTTCAAAGCCAGACCGGAAGTTGACATATAATACTGCCCCACCCATTGAATAAGCTTTAATAAATTTTCGGGAATAAGCGGTTCGTCATCAAGGATGGCTTCGATGGATTTGAGAGTTATTTCCTTGTGCGTGTTACAACTTGCTGCATCATCCTTATTCTGGTTTCTGACTACTGACTTCTGACTACTGACTACTGTACTTTGAACTATCCCAACCTTTTTCCCTCTTTTAAAAGGCGCAAGCACACGCATGCCCGGTTTGATCTTTCCTTTAAGTTCTTCTGGAACTAAATAGGTGAAAGCCTCTGCATTTATGGGGAATAATATGTTAGCTTGCATAACTCTTAACTCTAAGAAGGGCGAGGCGCCGCCTCGCCCCTACTATTTGTGGATTATATAATACCAGACACAGACTTGTTTCTAACATAAACAAAAAGGGTAACCGCAAAGGATACCCTTTCTTCCTTTTCCCTTCTTACTACTTACTACTTACTGCTTACTGCTTACTACCTTTTCCTCCTCTTCCACCACTTCTCAATTTCCACTGCAAAAAATACTACAGACGACAATGCAATCGTTAATGCAAGCTCATTGAGCGTCAGCGGTTCTGTCTTAAATACAGGGTTCAATGCAGGAACATATATGGTCGCCATCTGAAGGATAAAGGTCAACGCAACCGCTCCGAGGAGATAGTTGTTGGAGAATATGCCAATCTTAAACAACGACTCTTTTTCAGACCGAATGGCAAGGACATGCCCGAGCTGGGTCAGACAGAGCACGGTAAATACCATTGTCTGCCAATGTGCATGTCCGGTACTGATAGACCATGTTTGAACAGAAAGGACCACGCCCGCCATCAGCAGGCCGACCCAGATCGCATGAAGTCCCAATCCGTGAGCGAATATGCTTTCCTTTGGATGCCTCGGAGGGCGTCCCATAACATCCCCCTCCGCAGGTTCAACAGAAAGGGCCAGCGCCGGAAGACTGTCCGTCACTAAATTTATCCAGAGTATATGTATCGGCAGCAGCGGTATGGGTAAGCCTACAAGAGGTGCGAGGAAAAGAGTCCATATCTCTCCTGAGTTTGTTGTAAGGAGGTATTTAATAAACTTCCTGATATTGTCATATATCTTTCTTCCTTCCCGCACAGCTTTTACAATGGTAGCAAAATTATCGTCAAGAAGGATCATGTCTGATGCCTCTTTAGAGACATCTGTTCCGGTAATCCCCATTGCAATGCCGATGTCAGATCTCTTTAATGCAGGCGCGTCATTCACGCCGTCCCCTGTCATAGCAACAAACTGTCCTTTGTCCTGAAGTGCTTTAACTATCTTCAATTTCTGTTCAGGCGCTACCCTTGCATAAACACTGATATGCTCAACCCTTTCCTCAAATTCCTCAAGTGATAATTCCTCAAGTTCCCTTCCAGTAATTATTGCCTTTGTATCATCTTCAATAATGCCGAGTCTACTGGCTATTGTCCTTGCTGTAAGTGGATGGTCGCCTGTTATCATCACAGGCTTTATTCCAGCCGTTTTGCACATTGCTACAGCTTCTTTTGCCTCTTCTCTCGGAGGGTCCATCATCCCTGTCAGACCTAAAATAGTGAGCCCTGTTTCCACTTTCTCAGCAGACATATCGTCAGGCAATCTTTCCCACTTTCTCATGGCAATGCAAAGAACCCTCAAACCATCGGCAGCCATCCTGTCGCTGACCTTCAGGATTTCTTCCCTGTCAATTTCCTTTAAACCATCAGATGTCAACATGTTATCTGACTTATCAATTAAAACCTCTATTGCACCTTTTGTGAAGGAAATATATTCAATCTTTATTGCTGACTGCTGATCGCTGACCGCTGATTGCTTGTGAAATGTCGTCATACACTTCCTGTCAGAATCAAAAGGGATTTCAGCAATGCGGGGAAATTCCTTTTCAACTTCATTCTTGTTAAATCCATTGTCACGGGCAACATTGAAAAGAGCGATCTCCGTAGGATCGCCAATGACATTTCCGTCTTTGTCGATGACAGCATCATTGCTGAGGGCAAGAGCAGTAAAAAATATGGGTTCGAGGGTTCGAGGGTTCGAGGGTTCGAGGGTTCGAGGGTTCGAGGGTTCGAACAAATAGTCTGTCTTCTCACTTGACCCCTTGACCCCTTGGCCCCTTGGCCCCTTAATTAATTTTCTATCAAAATACATCTCTTCCACCGTCATTTTGTTCAATGTAAGCGTGCCGGTTTTATCAGAGCATATATATGTCACAGAGCCGAGTGTTTCAACAGCAGGAAGTCTTCTTATGAGGGCATTCTGTTTTACCAGCTTATTTGCACCGAGGGCAAGGGATATAGTTATTACAGCAGGTAATGCTTCAGGAATTGCAGCAACTGCAAGGGAAATGGCCGTCAGGAGCATTAACATAGTTGGCTCCCCTCTCATTACACCAATTCCAAACACTATGGCGCATATGGCAAGTACGGCAATGGCGAGTTTTTGGCCGAAGCTTGCAAGCCGTTTCTGAAGAGGCGTCTTTACCTCTTCCTCTTCCTGCAGCATTGTTGCGATCTTGCCAAGCTCTGTATTCATTCCTGTTGCCACAATAACACCAGTGCCGCGTCCATAGGTTACAAATGTGCCTTTGTATGCTGTGTTCTTCCTGTCTCCTATCGGCAAATGCTCATCATACAAGGCATTAATATGCTTTTCAACAGCTTCTGATTCACCGGTAAGGGCCGCCTCTTCTACCTTCAATTGGGCAGACTCAATTACCCTCATATCAGCAGGAACAATCTTCCCGGCCTCAAGGATGACAACATCTCCCGGAACAAGCTGAGATGTTGATACGGTTTCAGACACACCATTCCTTATTGCTGTTGCAGAAGGCGCCGCCATCCTTTTAAGGGCAGCCATAGCTTTTTCAGCCCGGTATTCCTGTATAAAACCGATAACCGCATTAAGTACGACAATTACAATTATTGCTATAGTGTCGGACAACTCGCCTATGAACCCGGAAATAACGGCAGCAGCGATGAGGACAAGGATCATAAAGTCTTTGAACTGGTCAATGAACATCATGAGCGGGGTCTTTTTCTTTTTTTCCTTTAACTCATTAGGGCCGTATTCAGCAAGACACCTGGCCGCCTCTTCAGAAGAAAGGCCTTGCAGTGATGATTTCAGTTCTTCAATAACTTCATTTATACTCTTTTGATGCCAGCGCATTAATTCTCCTTTTGTAATTTATTGACAACTTTCCAAAAAATCAGTTAAACAATTCATCGTCACATTTTGCTTTTAACCTTGATCATCTCTATGGGCAACTCCCGGCCACAATGCTTGCAAACCATTGCATCTTTCTTAATAATCTCCGCACAATAAGGGCACTTTTTGGTATAACCTTTGGATACTAAAGGTGGAAGCACTGCAATAACAACGATAAGTAATGGAACGATCGCACATAGTATAAACCATCCTATCGGGTGGCGCCCCTTTCTCCTGGCTATAATGCTCCCCACAATACCTGCAATAGCAAGCAGAATAACATATCTAAGCAATGTGCTCCTCTACTTTCTTTTGATTCTTTCAAATACCCCGCTGTCTCTGCGGCGGTTCCTTGTAAATCCCCCCTTTGGAAAAGGGGGTTAGGGGGATTTTTTAAACAATCCCTACCTGATGATACCCCGTCCGCTTGCGGCGGGGAGT
>JAGVGM010000159.1 GCA_020057065.1 Thermodesulfovibrionia bacterium | reverse complement strand
TCCTTCTGTTTTTTTTGTTTGGTGATAAATTATAACAGATTTAGAGTCCTCTGAACCTCAAATAATTTCCTTCATTTTATGACTTTTGCAATTGGCTCTTACGACAATCTTTATCGTTTGACACTGGCAAATGGACAAGGAAGAACAAGGGGTCAGCCCTTGAAAAAATAATTTAGAAGTAAGGGGATAGAAAGCATTGGAACATACGGGCAGTATTATTTGATCTGTCATATCATTAAGACATCGAGTATAAATGGGGACACAGAGCCTGTCTAAAAACTCAATTTGCCTGTCTGTCATTCCGGCAGTCTCCCCGATTACTATCTTCGGGGACAGGCTTAAGTCAGAATCTATTCTTTTCAATGCCTTCTGGATGCCCGATTACAGACTTCGGGCATGACAAAAATAAAAAATGGTAGTTTTTAGAAAGGCTCCACATCCAATATTTCAAATAAACAAGCTCTGTGTCCCTAATTATCAAATTATCAAGCATAATATCTGATAAACAAAAGGACCATCAATTCCAATGCCTACAGGACACTTTGAATGCAGCATCAACATAACAACCAGTCATGAAACTGCTGCGGCTCTGCTTGCAGAAGCATCGGGTCTTTCAAAGTCACACGTAAAACAGGCCATGCAGAAGGGCGCTGTGTGGCTGAAAAATAAGCGCGGCACCCGCCGGCTGCGTCGTATGGACAGAGTGATGAAAGAGGGGGACAAACTTTATCTCTATTACAATGAAAAGATACTCCTTAAACAGGTCGATCCACCGCAGCTTTTTGCTGATGAAGGCAGTTACAGTGTATGGTACAAACCATACGGGATGCTGTCGCAGGGCTCTAAATGGGGGGATCATTTTGTCATTACCCGCTGGGCGGAGCAGCACCTGGTCCCGCAGCGGCCGGCCTTTATTGTCCACCGGCTTGACCGTGCTGCCACAGGCCTGATCCTCATCGCCCATAAAAAGAAAATAGCTGCAGCCCTGTCAAAACTGTTTCAGGAGAGGGCCCTGATAAAAAAATATCAGGTGATCGTGCAGGGCCGGTTTCCGGAACAGGACAGCCCTCTGACCATTGATGCAGACCTGGATAACCGTTCCGCCCTGACCCATGTGCATTATATAAAATATGATCCGATCAAGGACCGCACACTTCTGGAAGTCCGCATCGAAACAGGGCGCAAGCATCAGATCCGCCGGCATCTTGGCAGTATCGGTTTTCCGGTTGTCGGAGACCGCATGTATGGACAGGGACCTGATACTGAAGACCTGCAGTTGACAGCCTGTTACCTGTCCTTTATCTGCCCTGTCAGCGGTGAGGTCAGGAAATACAGGCTGCCGGAAGATTTAAAGCTGCATTTATAATAGACTCCGAACTTCTTCAGGTATCTCTTGACAAAGTTTTTGTTGTTGAATTATACTTACCGGTAGGTAGTATAATCAGCCTAAAAAAAGGAGTTTTGTTATGGCTAAAAAGAAAAGCTCTGTAAAACCTGAGCAGCACCCGGTGCGGGAACGCCTTCTCGGCTCGGCGCTTGATATCTTTAACGAAAGGGGATATTCCGCCACTTCCGTGCGGGAGATTGTTGAGGCCGCGGATGTGTCAAAGCCGGTGCTCTATTACTATTTCGGGAGCAAAGAAGGCATCTACACAGAACTGATGACAAAACCCTTTGAGGTCCTTGAAAAAATATTAAGAGAGACCGTACACGAAGAATTGAGCGCGCGTGAACGCATGATACGGCTCTATAACGGAATATTTCTCCTGTTCATGAAAAATCTCAAGGCTGCAAGACTAATGTATTCGATCTATTACGGGCCTCCGCAGGGCGCGCCTTTCATTGACTTCGAGGGCTACCACCTGAAGATAAGAGAGGTAACGTATTTAATTGTGAAGGACGGGATCAAAAGCGGCGAATTCCGAAAGGTGAATGCAGATACGCTGGCATGTGTGTTGGTAGGGGCGCTGAACTTCGTGCTTGAGGAGCAGCTTTGCCACCGCTCGCCAATGGTAGACAAAAAAGGACTGTCCGCCATGCTTGCTTTGATCTTTGACGGGGTCAGTCCTTCAAAATCGAAAAGGGAAAGGTGATTTACTGTGAATAAGAACATACTATTATTTTTCATATTGCTTTCTATACTATGGACGTCAGGATGTTCTTCAAAAAGCGCTGATGTCAAAAATGAGGACAAGACCGGTCGTCCCGCTGTGGCTGTAGAAACCATAGCGGTTGCAGCTTCAGAACTGACCGAAGGGATCGAGGTGGTCGGTTCCCTGACCCCGAAATACGAGGCAGAGGTGAAGTCCCAGATCCTGGGCCTCATAAGTGATGTTTATGTTACCGAATGGGTGAGAGTAAAGAAGAATGATCCCCTTGCCCGGATAGACGTAAGTGAGACCGGGGCTCTTGTAAATAAGGCCGGGGCTGCGGTTGAATCGTCAAAGGCCGGATACCTTCAGGCACAGGTCGTTGCCCAGCGCGCAGAGCGTGAAAAGGCCCGCATGCAGAAGCTCAGGGAATTCGGCCTTGCCACGCAGCAGAATTATGATGATGCAGAATCAGAGGCAACGGCAGCAAATGCCGGAGTTGAAGCAGCGCGGGCCCAGATCAGCGCGGCAGAAGGAGAACTGCGTTCGCTTCAGGCGCGCCTTTCCAAAGGGCTGATACTTTCGCCTATGGATGGGATCGTCTCCCTGCGTGATGTGAATGTAGGCGATCTTGCCAGCGACACAAGTGCAGCCAAGGCGCTCTTTAAGATCGTAGATAACAGGATCCTCAAACTTACCGTTACGGTCCCGTCGGTAAATATGGCTTCCTTAAAAGTTGGGGACCCTCTGACTTTCACTGTGGACGCGCTTCCCGGCAGAATATTTTCGGGCAAGGTAATGCATATAAACCCTTCGGTGGACGAAGCGGACAGATCGGTAAAAGTGGTCGCTGAAGTGATCAATTCATCAGGAGAATTAAAGGGAGGCCTTTTTGTTAAAGGGATGATCCAGACAGGGATCAAAAGATCTGTTATCCAGGTCCCCCGCTCAGCTCTTACAGGTCTTAATGTTGCGGGGAAGAAGGCTGGCGCATACGTAATTGAAAAAGACCTGGCGCATTACAGGGAAGTGGTCACCGGCGTGATCGCGGGAGATCAGGTCGAAATTGTTTCAGGACTAAATTCAGGAGAGCTGCTGGTTGTACGCGGCGGCTTTAATTTGAAGGACAATGACAAAGTTATTATCTCAGGGGGACAGGGGGGTTAGGGGATGTTTCTTTCCGATCTTTCAATAAAAAGGCCTGTGTTTGCAGCGGTCATGATGCTGACCCTTGTTGTATTAGGTATATTCTCGTACCGCCGGCTCTCAGTCGAAATGTATCCCAATGTAGAGATACCTGTTGTTTCTATAGTTACAAAGTTTCCTGGCGCGTCTCCGGAAAGCGTTGAAAGGGAATTGACCAAAAAGATCGAGGAAGCTGTAAATCCTGTTGCAGGGGTAAAGCGCGTCAGCTCATATTCCCGCGAGGGCGTCTCTACTGTAGTGGTGGAGTTCCGCCTCGAAGAGAAGATCAACGAGGTCGCACAGGAGACCCGTGCTAAAATAAATGCGGTCAGGGGCGAACTGCCGCAGGGCATCGAAGACCCCATTATACAGAAGCTCGATTTCAATGCCTTACCGGTCATATCACTTGCAGTCCGTTCCTCGTCCCTTTCAAACCGCTACCTGACCCTTCTTGTGGAAAAGAAGATAAAGCGCAGGCTTGAAACCGTTGCCGGGGTGGGAAAGGTCGATCTTGTCGGTTCAGCAAAGAGAGAAGTCAATGTTGTTATAGACCCGGTCCGTATAGAATCTCTCGGCATCGGCGTTGACACTGTGATAAACGGACTGAGGTCGGAAAACGTAAATACCCCTCTGGGAAGACTGAACCGCGGCAATACAGAGTACCCGCTTCGGGTAGCAGGAAAACCGGACCGCGTGGAGCAGTTCCGCTCTATGGTAATTGGTGAACGCGAAGGCAGACCGATCAGGCTTGCAGAGGTTGCGGAGGTCGTGGACGGTATTGAAGAGGAGCGGTCCCTTGCGCTTGTAAACGGTATTCCCGCAGTAGCGCTTGATATTCAGAAACAATCCGGGGCGAATATGGTGGAGGTTGTAGATGCGATCAAGAAGCGTGCTGCTCAACTTCAGCCGGAACTACCTTCAGGCGTGACTCTGGACGTTGTGCGCGATGCCTCGACCATGACGCTTGATTCTCTGAGGGATGTGAAGGAGACGATGGTCATCGGCGGTATCCTCACGGTCTTGATAGTCTTTTGTTTCATCAACTCATGGCGCTCTACGGTCATAACCGGGATTACCCTGCCCATATCGGTCATCTCATCATTCATCATCCTTAACGCGCTCGGCATGACGCTCAACATCATGACGCTCATGGCGCTCTCACTTGCCATTGGCCTTCTGATAGACGACGCTATAGTTGTACGGGAAAATATCGTCCGGCATCTTGAACGTGGTGAGGACCATTTCACTGCTGCGCGCAACGGTACGAGCGAAATAGGGCTCGCAGTCTTCGCCACGACCATGTCCATTCTTGCCGTGTTTGTGCCTGTGGCTTTCATGAAGGGTATCGTGGGACGTTTCTTCTTCTCCTTCGGCATAACCGTGGCCTTCGCGGTGACGGTATCTCTTATTGTGTCCTTCACGCTCGATCCCATGCTGTCATCGCGCTGGCATGATCCGGCCATACACAGGGAAGGAAGACGCGGGTTTATCTCACGTATGCTCGACCGCTTTAATGATCTGTTTGAGAATATAGCGGAGCGTTACCGCGGACTGATCGGATGGGCCTTAGGACACCGCAAGACCGTCCTGTTCTCTGCATTGGCCGCCTTTGTCGGCGGGCTTATGATATTCGGCATGCTCGAATCATCCTTCATGACCAATTTTGATAAAGGTGAATTTCAGGTGAGTTTCAAAACCGCTCCGGACGCATCGCTCAGCGAAAGCCGCAGCCGCCTCAACGCAATGCTCGAAGCGCTCAAAGATATTCCCGAGATCGATCACACCTATTCTACAGTAGGCGCAGGCGACAGCGGTACAGTGCAAAGCGGCGTGGTCTATATCAAGCTCAAGGAACGCTCTGAGAGGAAGAGGAGGCAGGAAGACATCCAGCGGGATGTCCGCAACAGGCTTCAGCGTATTCCGGGAATTAAGATATCTATTGAGGAAGCAGGCGGGGTTGGAAGCAGTATCAAACCCCTCGTTGTGAATGTGAGGGGTGAGGATATATCTTTATTGAAAAAATATTCCGCCGAGTTGAAGGACAGGATGTACGGAATTCCCGGCATTGTTGACATTGAAGCTACACTGGAAAATGATATACCCGAATACCGTCTTATAGTGGACCGGGAGAAGGCGGTTAACACAGGCATCATGACCGATCGCATTGTCAGTACCGTAAGCGCTCTTGTCGGAGGGGAAGTAGTTACAACGTATGAAGACGAAGACGGTGATTCGGTTGACGTGCGGGTCAGATTGCCTGAGCATCTGCGCCAGGACCCTTCGCAGGTGCAGAACCTGCGGCTTACTGTACAGAGGGGGAACCGGTCTTCTGCTCTCATGCCGCTGTCGAACATCGCTTCGTATGAGGTGAGCAACTCGCCTTCGGAGATCAACCGGCAGGCCCTGAGCCGTGAGGTGGTGATAACTGCCAACCTCGACGGCGTTCCTATAGGCACTGCGGTGAACAAGGTGCAGAAGGCTGCGGAGGGAATCAGTATGGAGCCCGGGTACAGGATCATCTTTTCAGGAGAGGCTGAGGACATGGCAGAGTCCTTTGGATATATGGGCGAGTCTCTTTTCCTTGCGGTGATCCTTGTCTATCTCATTTTAGCGGCGCAGTTTGAATCGTTTCTCGAACCCATGGCCATTATGCTTTCACTGCCTCTTTCCATTGTCGGTATGGCAGGGATGCTTTTCCTGACAGGCGATACTATAAATATCATGTCTCTTATCGGCTTGATCATGCTCATGGGGCTGGTAACAAAAAACGCTATCCTCCTTGTGGACTATGCAAAGGTGCTGCGCGGACGAGGGATGGAAAGGAGTGAAGCGGTCATCACCGCCGGAAGGACGAGGCTTCGGCCTATCCTTATGACAACCCTTGCCATGATATTCGGCATGATGCCTCTGGCATTTGCACTTGGCTCCGGCTCAGAGATGCGGGCGCCCATGGCACGTGCTGTAATCGGAGGGCTTCTGACTTCAACGGTACTGACACTTCTGGTGGTCCCGGTAGTGTACACTGTGCTGGATGATTTCAGCATGTGGGTGCGGAAGCGCTTTGCCTTAAAGAAGGCGGTGACAACATGAGGAAATTTAATTACAAAAATCTCCCCGCTTCCCATTGCAATGCTTCGCAGCAACGGGAGCCCAGCCTCTTTTTCAAAGAGGGGGATAATTCCTCCCTTTGGAAAAGGGAGGTCAGGAGGGATTTTATGAAGCAATGCAGTCATTATTTTATGACTTTCAGGATATCAATATTTTATTACGCAATCTTATTTCTTTTAATAACGCTTCTGCTGCCTCTTTCTGCAATAGCTCAGGATGTGAAGGTTTTAACTTTGCAGCAGGCGCTTGATATTACCGCTGAAAAAAACCGCGATATTCAAAAAGCGAGAGAGTACTTCCGTTGGGTACAGGGGAAGTATGTGGAAGAGAGGGCAGCCGCCTTTCCACAGCTTACCTTGAATGGCTCGGCGATCATCAGCAAGGACGAGACGGGTCAGCTCCCTGACAGGCAGGAGATATATTCCGGGGAGATTAGCGTTACCCAGACACTATTTACATGGGGCAAGGTCGGCGCTGCAATAAGGGCGGCAAAGGATGGACTCAAGACCGCTGAGGAACAATTGAGGCTTTATCGTCAGGCGGCATTCAGGGATGTCTCCATTACTTTTTACGATGTACTTCTTTCAAGGGAGCTGCATGCCATTGCGCGCCAGAGCCTTGAGCAGAAAGAGCGTCATCTTGATGAAGCGCGCCGCAAATACAGCGCCGGGGTTGCGACTGACTATGAGGTATTGGCTGCTGAGGTAGCTGCAGAAAATGCCCGGCCTGAGGTCATCCGCACTGAAAACCGGATACGTGATGCACTCGACAGGCTGCGGTTTCTTCTTGCCTTCAAGGATGATCGTCTCGATGTAACCGGCAATTTGGATGCCGGGGATATTCCGGCAGTGCAGACCTATGAAGCGGTATATAATACAGCGCTTGAGCAGCGGCCTGAAGTGAGAGACCTCCGCTACCGTATAAGCATTGCAGGTGAACTCGTCACCATAGCAAACGCTGATGACAAGCCGCGCCTTGAATTCAGGGGCGGATACGGATGGAAAGATATCGACAGCAGAGACATGGACATAAACGGGAGGGCATGGAGCGCCGGGATGTTCCTGTCATTTCCCTTTTTTGACGGAATGCGCACCAGGGGAAGAGTGGCCCAGGCTGAAAGCGACTTTCGCAGCATTAAGATAGATGAGGAAAAGATTGACGATTCCATTGCCTTGCAGGCGCGTGAGGCGCTGAATGCCGTGCAAGAATCAAAGGAGATCGTTGATGCCCTTTCCGGTACAGTAAATCAGGCTGAAAAACTGTTGTTCCTGTCGGAAAAGGGATACGAGTTAGGAGTGAAGATCAGACTTGAAGTAGAGGATGCCGAACTTAATCTCCGGCAGGCAGGGGGAAATCTTTCACGGGCCTGGAGGGACTACCGCGCGGCCAAAGTAAATCTACTCTGGGTTATGGGCGTACTGGGGGAGAGTACATATCAGTAAAGAGTTTTGAGAATGTCAATGATAACTCCACATTGATAATAAATTTGATAAATGGGAAAAATATAAAATGGCAATAGGAACAAAGACAGGAATCAGGGATTGAAAATGGGGGGAATAGAACAGACTAACAGCAGCCTATCAAAAATTGCTGAAAATAGACGACATAAGACGAGGCAACCGGGTCTGTTTTGAGGTTGACCAACCGATCGCTTATGTAAAAGGGACAGAGGCTGATCCATGCAATGCGGAATATCTTTATCGGAGCGTAATCATCAAAGGCAGGGCGTATATTGTTGAAAACCCGGACGAACGTCTTCTTGGCCTTAAATCTCTTATGGAAAAGTATCAGCCGGAAGGCGGCTATGGCGATTTTACTGAAGAAAAGTTGAATATAACTGGTGTGGTCAGGATCGATATTGAAGAGATGGTTGGAAAGGAAGACCTGGGCAAAGGCCAAATAACAAACCAATAACAGCATAACAACTGCATCGCTTACGCGCTTCCCCACTTTCACGCTTTCGCACTTTATCCCCCTGCGTGTCGGGGAAATCAGGAAGTTTCTTTTGACAAAATAAATTGTTAATATAATCCAGTAAAAAGCAACTAAATTTAAAAAAGAGGAAATATTATGTTAAAACAGGTTTCAGGATCTTTTTACGCTGTTCTGCTTGTTATCTTCTCGGCAGCCAGTGTCATGGCGGCAGACTTCAGTGTATATTCAGCGGATATCGTTTCAGAATCTTCTGGTATGACCAATAAATCCCGCATGTACGCAAAGGGGACAAAACAGAGGATGGAGGCCAGCGAGGGAGGACAGAAGGTCATAAACATTATCAGGGCCGACAAGAAGGTGATGTGGATGCTTATGCCCGATGAAAAGATGTACATGGAGATGCCTCTTAATTCACAGAAGAAGGACATAGCATCCAAACTTAACGATCCGGATATCAAGATTGAGAAAAAATACCTTGCCGATGAAACTGTCGACGGCCATCCCTCAAAAAAATATCATGTAATAATGACCAGAAACGGGAAAAAAGAAAGCTCCGGTCATATGTGGGAGGCAACAGACCTCAATAATTTCCCTGTAAAATGGCAGGACGAAGACAGGAAAACCACCGTTACATGGAAGAATATTAAATTGGGCGATGTGCCCGACTCCATGTTTGAAATACCTGCAGGATATAAAAAGATGAGCATGCCCGGCATGGGCGGTCACGGTTTTCCCGGAATGTAAAACAATGCGTTGCTTGATGCCGGATGTCTTGTATCCCTGAAACAGTGTCAAAATAAAGACTCCCCGCCGCAAGCGGACGGGGTATCATCAGGTAGGGATTGTTTAAAAAATCCCCCTAACCCCCTTTTCCAAAGGGGGATTTACAAGGAACCGCCGCAGAGACAGCGGGGTATTTGAAAGAATAAACTGAACTGATCAGGAGAATCCATATTATCCCACGGACGGTTGATGTTTGCTTTATTTTCAATTTAAACTACGCATTAATGAAATATTTCCTCTTGTGCACTCTCTGGATACTCTGGTGCTTTTTGCACAGTTTCCTCATCACAACCAGAACAACTATATGGTTTAATAATCACTTAGGGGAAAAATTCGCTTATTACCGGATATCCTATAATCTGTTCTCTCTCATAACCTTCCTGCCTCTTTTCTACTGGCAGCGCACAATACCAGGTCCGTATGTTATCCCTTTCTCTCCCTATCTCACGATATTTAAATATATCGCAATGGTTTTCAGCGTAATAGTAATAGCGGGATCGTTTGCCTCCTTTGATATATGGGAGTTTTTCGGGATCAGGCAAACTCAAATGAAAGAAAAGGAGCAAGTTATTCAGAAGCACGGGTTTTACGGTATAGTGCGTCATCCGATGTATCTTGGAGCTTTTGTTTTTTTTATGGTATCAATGACACACGCTCCATTACCACAATTTCTCGGATATCTTATCCTTGCGATATACGTGATCATCGGCACCTTCAGGGAGGACAGGCGTCTCTTGAGAGAATTAGGTGATATATACAGGGAATATCAAAAAGAAGTGCCTATGATCTTACCCGGAATTACAAGGAGAAAGACATGACAGGGGTAACCCTTCAGTTATGGGGGGCGAGGGGGGATTTTTTAAATTCATTCTACAAAATCTCCCCTAACCCCTGCTTAAGGCACCTACTGTTGGTCTTTTTCAACCAACAGTAGGTGCCTTAAGCAAGAGGGGGATAGTCCAATCCACCCATAACTGAGGGGTTACCCTCTTTTGCTGTTTTAAGGTTGCACTTTCACGCTATCGTGACGTATGATATTTATCCTATGACAGAAGATAGTCAATCCCTCGGCCAGTTTATTCCTCTCCATTATCACTATAATATGCTGAATGACTCTAACAAGATGACTGCATTCAAGATTGCAATTGAAAGAGCAGTCCAGCCTGGAGCGCGCGTTCTGGAACTTGGAGGCGGAACGGGGGTCCTGTCATTCTTTGCCTCAAGATATGCGTCAAAGGTTTGGTGTGTGGAAAAGAATCCTGAATTATCAAGAGAGGCCAAAAGGATCCTGGCCCTCAATCCGGGTTCTGAAAAGATAGAGGTAATAGAAGCCGATGCCTATGAGTATCTCCCCCCGGAACCGGTGGATGTCCTTATTTGTGAGATGCTTCATGTAGGTTTGCTTCGGGAGAAACGGATACAGATTATTTCATCCTTCAAAAAGCGCTATATAGAAAGATTCAATACATCACTGCCCCTGTTTGTGCCGGAAGCCGCAATTTTGGCAGCCCAGCCTGTGCAGCAGTCCTTTGACTGCTTTGGCTACTATGTGTGTAGGAAATGGGGTCAGTTCTCGACATGAGACGGTAGCGCAGTAAATTTGTCCCATCCTATGCTCTTAAATTAAAACTATTATTTAACTCTTATTTTGTTCGTTGATGCTCTGCAATTATTATCTTCATTTGTTTCTGCTATATCATTCCTGTTGTCTGCACAGACCTTTACATAGTACTTGCCTTTAGGCGTATCCATAGGGATATTGACCTTTATTTTTTCTTTTGAACCTGCTTCTGCCGGCAACAATGATACAATAATATCATCAGTCAGTAAAATATCAGCCGCTTTGTTTATAAGCTTATCTCTGTTCTTTGAAAGATAATACCCTACTGTAAATTCTTTATCCGCTGCTCCGACTCCTTTATTTTTCACTTTAGCCTTAACGTTAAAACTGCGTCCGAGTTTTCTTCTTGCGGGAGGTTCGCTTACGGAAGTAACCGCTAAGTCGGATGCAGGGATACAGTTTGAGTCGTTTCCGTCTGTAAAACCGTCGCAGTCGTTGTCTATATTATCATTACACGTAGTTTCACTATTCTCTAATGGTAGTCTGTTAATACATGTGCTGACTTCTTGTGAAGATGTCAAGTTTTTAGTTGAAATTTATTTATGGCTCCCATTTAATTATTATTCTTCAAGCAGCTTTTTTTGCTAATGTTTGATCTTTCTGCTCCGC
>JAGVGM010000266.1 GCA_020057065.1 Thermodesulfovibrionia bacterium | reverse complement strand
TCTTCAAATCCCCCCTGCCCCCCTTTTCTAAAGGGGGGGGACAACTTTAAGTATATCCTGATTCATAAGATTTTACCCACACTTTTCCACGATGAGCCAAATGTTTTAGATTCAGCCGCGTGGCTTAATACTCAGGGATTTACAAATGTGCAGGGAGTAAGCAGAGTCTACTGGTCGTCTACTAGCTTTAGTGGGAGCTTTGGCTTAGCGATGGTCGTCGATATATGGGCTGGCGCCTTGGGCGACTGGAGCTACGGTAAGTTCAACGGCCTCACTTACGTCTGGCCAGTACGCTCAGGACAGCCCGGCGTAATCCAGGTTCCTCAAACAGGGCAGACAACAAGCTACAGAACAGGCGATGACGGGGATTTACAGAGAGGCGTTGCGTGGCCCGCTCAGAGATTCGCCGACAACAGTAATGGTGTGGTAACAGATAACCTTACCGGTCTTGTGTGGCTTAAAGACGCTAACTGCATAAATACTAATTATTCAGGCTTTGATAATGATTCATATAGCGATGGAGGAGTTACATGGCAACATGCCCTTGACTTTGTAAAAGGAATAAACAATGGAACCTACTCTCAATGCGGGGCGGGTTACAGGGACTGGCGGTTGCCAAACAGAAAAGCACTCAGAAGCCTTATTGACTATTCAAGATATAATCCCGCCTTACCGGCAGGGCATCCCTTTACCAATGTGCAGTCGTTAAACACCACCGCCTACTGGTCGTCTACTACCGGCAACTACATGGGCTACGCGTGGTACGTCTGGATGCGGAATGGAGGCATGTACCCAAGCGACGATAACTACAATGAGTCGTACGTTTGGCCGGTACGTGGGGGACAGGTGGGTGGGTCATTTGGTGATTTGATTCTTTTTCCCCTTCGGGGATATACCCCATACACTGCTCCAATCAGCAGTGTATTTGATCATTCTATGAATGTCTCATATGCAGAAGACGGTGTTGTAACTGCATATACAAATGAAAGAGGGGACAATCAGAATTTTAGTGCAAGCTGTGACTGTTACAACAAATCAGATGGAACAGCCTTTACTGTTAATAGCAATTATACAGGGGCAAGCACTTGCGGCAGGGCAAACTATCTGTGCTACGATGGTCATCCGGGGACAGACTATCCTGTTGCCAATAACACACCGGTCTATGCCGCTGATGCCGGGACAGCGCATCTTCCGGCAAGCTTTCCTGGTATATCAAATGCGCAAAGCTACAATACAGTTGAAATTGAGCATCAAAGCGGTTACAGGACATACTATCTTCACTTAAGCAGCCGGGTTGTTTCAGAAGGAACTCCTGTTAAAAGAGGTGATCTTATTGGATATTCCGGTGATGTCGGAAGTCCGGGATCATATCATCTTCATTTTGAAGTGCAGAGAAACGGTGTACCTGTTGACCCGTATGGCTGGCAGGGCAGCGGAACCGATCCTTATACCCGTGCAGCCAACTATGATTTATGGATGACTTCACCGGCAACCCTTAACCATTATGATATTTCTTCTGTCCCTACCCAGCAATCCGTCAATACGCCTTTCAGCGTGACTATCACTGCAAAGGATGTGAATGAGAATACGGTGAATTTCAACGGATACGTTACCCTTTCTGCTCCCGGAAGCATTAATCCGACAAGAGCGCCTCTTGCAAGCGGGACTTGGAGCGGTAATGTAAGTATCCTCGGAACAGGCAACAATATTCAGATTACGGCAAGCGGCGGCGGCGCGCAGGGTATAAGCAATTCATTTAACGTGACAGGTGGTCAGGTTGGGACTACCGGAAGGCTTGAAGGTGAAGTCTATGACAATCTTGGCAATAAATTGGGGGGAGCAACGGTAAGGCTATCCAAGACTGAAAACGGCGCTGATGCATATCCGCCTGACGAGACAAGTTCGTGGGGGAGATATGTCTTTGATAAAATTGAAAGCGGCACTTACTACATATGGGCTGAGTACGAAGGAAAAAACAGCGATAAAACTGTCACATATTACGTTCCATCAGGACAGACAACAAAAAAGCCACTCACAATTGATATCTACAATAGCAATGATGTCCCTGTCGTACTTGTTCCGGGGATGATGGGATCAACTCATTACACTATGGCAGGTAAATGGTTTGGCGCAGAGTACCCTTACCTTACAGAATCATATGAAAAACCGGATGAATTGATTCTCCACAATCCAAACGATAAGCCAGGCTGGGAGACGCTGAAAAACGAGCTTAAAAAAAACAGTATTAAAAAAATTATTGACTGCCCCTGGGACTGGAGAGTTCCCCTTGAGAAGGCAGTTGGACAGTATCTCAAGCCCTGTATTAAAAAGGCACAAAATGGAGATTCAAATCTGAAGGTAAATGTAGTTGCACATAGTATGGGAGGTTTGCTGACAAGGGCATATATACAGGGCATGGGTGATAATACCCCATATGGTGATGACATCTTAAACTTCATGATGGCTGGCACTCCTAATAAAGGGTCTTCAAATGCTTATTATATATTGGGAAGGCGGGGATCCCAAGAAGGCAGATGACTTGACAGATTCAGGTCTATTGTCAGGATTGAATTTTTACTGGAGGACTATAGAAAAGCTTTATGAGGACACATATGATTTAGGAGATATAGCATCAAATGAAAATGGGAACATATGGAGATTCCTGCATAATTCACCCACATATATGCCAACAGGAAGGCAGTTGCTTCCTACTTATAGCTTTCTTGAGAAAAACGGTGTTGTCAATCCCATAACAAGCGCAGACAATGTAAATGAGACGTTAGAACAACTTAATTCTAAAAGCAACAGATATGAACTGATGGGAGATCCGTATTGGACAAGCAATGAGAAAGTGCAAACATGGGTATTTTACAGTACATCTAAACCTACAATTACAAATATTGCAGTAAAAGATAAATCCGGGCTTATGACTCTTTCGCCTCTCTACGAAGATGGCGTGCCTTCCAAAGACCCTACACTCAACAACGTTGGTGACGGGACCGTGCCTGAATCAAGCGCAAAACTACCATGTAATGAAGGATGGGCAGACTGTAATAGCATATCCGGAGAGCATGCAGAGTTAATAAAAAAAGCCGCTAATTCCATTGTGAGCTACCTTTATCCTTCTCAACAATCATTAATATCTTCAAGTCGTGTATCTGCAATGGCAGTAACATCAACTTCAACAACTACGAGTCTGTATCTTACATTTCATGGACGTATTCAACCTTACATCATAGACCCGCAGGATAGAAGTCTTGGGGTAAATTATACGAGTGGAGTAATAGAGGAAGTAATATCTGATTCTGAAGTAAATATAGACGCAACTTCAGGCAGTCTTTCAATAGCGAATCCTGTAGATGGGACTTATACTGTTTATCTCAAGGGAATTTACAACGAGAATTACACGATAAATCTTGGCTACATGGATTCGACAGAGAGCAAAGAGATCAGGTATCGAGGCTTCAACCACGCTAACACAACCTCCTTCACTTTCACCGTCAATTCTGGCTCTTTAGAAAAAATTACAATAAATCTCACACCATTTCCGCCTACAGGACTTCAGGCTGATGCACTGGATTCAAGCGGTTTAAAAACTCAACTTTCATGGACTGCAAATACAGAACCTGATGTTACCGGCTATATCATCTATTCAAAATATAATGATGAGCCGTATCTGTCGCAGATTGGCACATCAACAACCAATTCATTTGACACCGGACATCCATGGACTGAGAACGCAACTATTAAGACACGGCTTTATGCAGTCTCTGCCGTAAAGGCGGACGGTACAGAGAGCTTTCTGTCAAACATGGTTGAAAACAACGACCGCGACCATGACGGGCTTACTGATGAAGAAGAGACGACTTTCGGAACAAACCCATCTAACCCCGACTCAGACAGCGATGGACTTAAAGATGGTGACGAATATGTGAGAGGAACTAATCCATTGCTACCGGATACAGATAGCGATGGTTTTAGTGATTATGCAGAAGTACAGGCTGGCACAGATCCTCTGGATCCTGCATCAAAACCAATGAATGTAACGATTGAACTTGAAAAGGGATTTAACCTGATCAGTTATTCAGGGAAAGGCAATCCCGTGGTCAAGGCGTTTGATCTCATAAAGATGCTTGGCAGCTCACAGGAGATCGAGAGTGTGCTGAAATTCGACAGTACATCCGGGAGGTATAAGGATGTAAGGTACAATGCTTCTGGTGAACCTGAGGGGGAAGATTATGAACTGGTAAACGGAGAAGGCTATATTGTCTACTCAAAGGCTGCGAAGACAGTTGATCTGGTTTTCAGCGATCAGTGTTCAGTAACAGGGCTGAAGAGAGGGGTGAATTTGATAGGCACTCCATGTGTTTCAGTAAATATGACTGCATATCAACTTCTTCAGAAGATCGGTGATGACACAGTCGTTTACAGCGTACAACGATTTAACGCTGAAACCGGCAAATTCGAGACCGCGGGTTATCTGACCGGTCAGCCTTCCGGCGTGGACTTTCTGATAAAAGCCGGCGAGGGGTATTTCATTTACATGAAAAAAGATGTGACGGGGTTTACTCCATGAGCAATAATCTAAAGGTAGTGGGGTCAGACACGATTATTGATATTTGTGTGGCGGCGGGAGAGGAGACTCCTGCCGCTTCCTGCTGCTTAAAACTATATATGTAATTCTTTCCTGATATACTGAGCAAGCCAATGTCTTATGAGGGTCTGATACGGGATGGCTTTCATAGTCGCGATTTTTTTAATTGCCCTTATTTGTAATGGATCTATTTTTACCGAAATGTTTTTTAGCTTTCTTTTTCTTTTACGGGACAAAATTGTATTACGGAGCTCCGTCTCTAAGCCCATTTCAAGAGGCCCGTCTATTATCTCCTTCAGAATATCATGCTTCTCATAGTACCCTGCTTCGTTACAGGCTTTTGTTGATGTCTTTGTTTTCATAAACTCACCTCGCTATACATTTGCGATAATATTTCTTTTCGGCGTCTTTCATATCCCAGCCGGTTATAACACGTGCAATCCCGTCTTTTTTCAGCTCAAAAACAACCGTAAGATAACGACCGTCTAATGTGGGTCCCATAGCTAAATAATGACCTCTTTTTGTTTTCCTGAATAAAGGGCTTGCTGCAAAAACATCTTCCGCCTCTTCAGGAGTAATTCCATGTCCAAGTTCAATATGCAATGCATTACCTTCATCCCATTCAAATCCTCTGATCTTCAATTACAGGTCTCCTTCACAGGTAATACATAAGATTACCAGAATTGCTTAACAATTCTCAATAAAGAAGAAACAAAGGGGTCGCACCTTGACAAAGGACGGTTTTAAGCGTTTAGAAATTAAGGATGGATTTAGTGACGGATTCACGGATTGCAGAAGTATCGGAGAATGGGGTCAGGCACGATTATATACATTTCCCAAAAAACACACCGGGGCTGACAGTCCAGATTACTGTTTTGTAATTTCTGTTTCTGCTTTCCCGACAAATTCCCTGATATCCGAAATCCTGTTTTTAACAGTTAGTATGTTCTGCCAGTTTATCTTCAAATATTGATGGATGGTCTCATTTCGGTGTTTGGTCAAAGGAGCTACTTTCAACGCTGTATCGCCGACAAATTCATAACAGGACAGGATCGTATCTTTGTATGTTTCGGGGATGTTCCTTTTATGTGCTTTCAGAAGTTCTTCGGATATATCAACAATGCATAATATTATGTCATTGATAGTTTTATCGAGGATGTTTCTTATATCTCTGTCTGCAAAATATTTATCTTTATCGACGTTTTCGAGTTTCTGAATAAAGTACTCAATTGTTTCGTTAAGAAACAGGAATAATTTTTTGTATTTATCATCCATCTAAAAGCCCGAGGCCTCTCTTTTAAATCTTATACTCTCTGATTCATACAAAGCCCGGCGGGCTACTTTATAAAAAGTTTCCGTGTCGGGTTCGATCAACGGGATGCCTTTCAAAGCCTTTTGCACAATAAACTGTGATTCATCATCATCGTCAAGTCTGAGGATTTCAATAGGGACCTCGGATGTCATCAGAATGGTATCAATTATTTCTATTATTTCTTTATCATCGTTTGAATTAATATACACTGCCAGATCGATATCTGACCTCCCGTGTTGTAATCCGGTCGAGTAAGAGCCGTAAAGATAAGCGAGCAGAATTTTACTTTCCGCCCTTAAAGTATTCAATACTTGCTTCAGTGAGCTTATTTCGTTATCGTTTTTCATGAAGAACTATCCCTTTTGATGCTTTACATTATCACAGACAGAATATATCAGGCAAGACAAGTAAGGACAAAAGGGTCGTGCTTTTTAGCATATGGGTAACAAAGTTCAGGCGTGACTATCGAAAATGAAAACGGAATTGACATTAGACTTACCGAAAGGGCTTGGAAAATCCCAGTCCCTTTGGCGTTGAAAAAAAACACTTTGGGAGAAGAGGGGGCAGTCTCGGACGCGAGATAAAATGTAGTGGCGATTCATGAATTGCCGTTACGCACTGATTTATGTTTAAGGTTATTAAGACGCTAAATCTATTTATATACGTTTCCCCTGAAATCAACTATATCAACAAAAATTGATTTGGATTCGCTGTCAGGTTTTAAAATAATATTGACTTTCCCTATATACAGATTTCTTTTCCGGACGTTCATGTCTGTCTGCAATATCACGCATTTCTTTATCAGAGACTTCAGGAAAGAACATTAGACGCATCTTGATCAATTCCTCCTCAAGGGCCTCTTTTACAGATTCCTTAATAATCGCCTTGAACGCCCTTTGGCTGCTTATAGTCGGCATTTATGCACCTCCTCGCTGCTTTTTGTTGTTTTTTATTATATTGCGAGTTGCCCTATATGGTCAAATGTTTTCATTGGTAAGCTCGGGAATCAATGGGGTCAGACAGAAGATGTCAAGTTTTTAGTTGAAATTTATTTATGGCTCCCATTTAATTATTATTCTTCAAGCAGCTTTTTTTGCTAATGTTTGATCTTTCTGCTCCGC
>JAGVGM010000034.1 GCA_020057065.1 Thermodesulfovibrionia bacterium | reverse complement strand
TGGATTGGACTATCCCCCTCTTTGAAAAAGAGGGGTTAGGGGAGATTTTGTAGAATGAATTTAAAAAATCCCCCCTCGCCCCCCTTTGCCAAAGGGGGGTAATAACCCCCGTAACTGAGGGATTGCAAGGTCAGAGTTTATTGCCTTATTACAGACAAAACTTTACTATAGAGAGTCCTGATTCCGGCATTCCTGCCGTGGATAGAAAAACACTTGGAGGACAGAGTTCACTGCTACGGCACTTTCAACTTCTGCTCTTAAGATATAAAGGAGACTTTGAACGAATTACATGTTTTAATAATCGCAAAAGAACTTAACTTAAAACAGTCACAGGTTATGTCTGCTGCCGTGCTGATTGAGGAAGGTGCAACTGTGCCTTTTATTTCACGGTACAGGAAGGAGGCGACAGGCAGTCTTGATGAGGTCGCGGTCGCTGAGATAAGGGACAGACTTGAACAGCTCATGGAACTGGACAAGCGGCGTGAGGCTATTATCAAGTCTCTGGAAGAACGGGGACTGCTTACGGATGATTTAAAAAGAAAGATAAAGGGGGCTGACTCACTCACTGTACTTGAAGACATCTATCTCCCCTTCCGCCCAAAGCGTCGCACGCGGGCGACAATTGCAAGGGAAAAGGGACTTGAACCGCTCGCATTAAAAGTTTACGAACAGGTTGAAATGGACATTGAAGCTGAAGCCTCAGCGTTCATAGATGCAGAAAAAGGAGTTGCATCTGCCGAAGAGGCCCTCGCCGGAGCACGGGATATTATCGCTGAATGGGTGAGTGAGGACCAGAGGGCACGTGAAAAGATGAGGGATCTTTATTGGGCAAAAGGCGCCATGCGCTCAAAGGTCATAACAGGGAAAGAAGAAGAAGGGATGAAGTACAAAGACTATTATGAATGGGAAGAGCCTGTATCGAGAGCTCCTTCCCACAGGGTCCTTGCAATACGCCGTGGAGAGAGCGAGGGTTTTCTTATACTCCGAATAACTCCGCCGGAAGAAGAGGCGCTCAGCCTGCTCGAATCGCTCTTCTTAAAGGGCAGCAGTCTATCGTCAGAACAGGTGAAGATCGCGGTCCATGACAGCTATAAACGGTTACTCTCTTCTTCAATAGAGGCAGAGACACGCCTTGCAGCGAAGAAGCGGGCGGATGAGGAAGCGATACGCGTATTTGTAGAAAACCTGAGGCAGCTCCTGCTGGCTCCTCCCCTCGGCGGGAAGAATATACTCGCTATTGATCCGGGTTTCAGGACCGGCTGCAAGGTTGTCTGTCTCGACCGGCAGGGCAAACTGCTGCACAACGATACCATTAATCCCCACTTTTCTGATAAAGGTGTTGTGGAGTCTGCTGGAAAGATCAGGGACTTCTGCAAACGTTTCGGGATTGAAGCGATTGCTATCGGGAACGGGACTGCAGGGAGGGAGACAGAGACTTTTATCAGGAACCTCGGACTTCCCGGTGAGATCTCTGTTGTGATGGTCAATGAAAGCGGCGCTTCCATCTATTCTGCTTCTGAAGCTGCACGGGAGGAATTTTCTGACATAGATATAACTGTTAGAGGTTCGGTATCTATAGGGCGGAGGCTCATGGATCCTCTGGCTGAACTGGTGAAGATTGATCCCAAGTCAATCGGGGTAGGGCAATACCAGCACGATGTAGATCAGTCCGCATTGAAGAAAAGCCTTGATGACGTGGTAGCAAGCTGCGTCAACGGGGTGGGCGTTGAGGTGAACACTGCGAGCAAACAGCTACTTACTTACGTCTCAGGACTGGGACCGCAGCTTGCAAAGGGTATCGTGGAGTACAGAAACGAACACGGCCCCTTCAGGTCGCGTGAGGACCTTAGGAAGGTCCCACGTCTCGGTCCTAAGGCTTTTGAACAGTCAGCAGGATTTCTACGCATTCGGGACGGTGAAAACCCTCTCGACGGAAGTGCAGTGCATCCCGAAAGCTATCACATCGTCGATACAATGGCAAAAGATATTGGATGCTTTTTGCCTGACCTTATGAAGAATGAGGAGCTTAGAAAAAAGATCAACCTGGCGCACTACGTGACCAAGACCGTAGGCATGCCGACTTTGAACGATATCATGTCAGAGCTCGCCAAACCCGGACGCGACCCGAGGGAGAAATTCGAGTCCGTACAGTTTACTGAAGGTGTCGGAAAGATCGAGGACGTGATGGCCGGCATGAAGTTGCCCGGCATCGTAACAAACATTACCGCCTTCGGCGCCTTTGTGGACATAGGCGTCCATCAGGACGGTCTCGTGCATGTCAGCGAACTATCAGACAAATTCGTGCGAAACCCGGCGGACGTCGTGAAGGTATATCAAAAGGTTATGGTTACCGTATTGGAAGTAGACATTAAGAGAAGACGCATCTCTCTATCACTCAAAAGCGGATGCGCGGAAGAACGGAAGACCGAAAGCACGGAAACACAAAAGCCTGGAAGTTCGGAACTTAGACCACAAAAGGCCGGGACAAAACGTGACATGGAGAAAAAATTGCCTTCACGGTTTGCAGGCAACCCCTTTTATGAAGCTTTCAGGAAGAGAATGAACGGATCTGACCGAAACGAATAATCCCCGCTCCTTTATATATTCTCACACCAGAAATTCTTTAAAATAAAAAAAGGCAGCCGATGGTCGATCCATGGCTGCCTGAAGCGGGGAAATAACTAATATTTTGGTTTCATTTTTTCGTCATGCATTTGCTGCATTTTTTCTTTCATCTGCTCTTTCATGGGAGTCTCTTTTTCCATCATTTTCTCCATGCCGCTTTCTTTCCAAAAGGGCTGTACCCCGTAGAACCTGTATGTGTCTTCAGACCACTGGCGATTTGAAAAGTCAGGCCTTTGGGACCTTTCAAAGCTCGGGGCTGTTAGCAGCTTATTTTTGCTGATGTCGAGGAGCACAGTCTTCTCGTCTTTAATAGACAGTGCGCTTATGGGTACCGGTATCAGTTTTTCACCGACCCCCAGCATGCCTCCATGAGAAAGTACCGCGAATGTGATCCTGTTTTGATCAATAGTCAGGTCAATGATTTTCCCCAGCCTTTCTCCCTGCAGGTTGCTTACTGTGGCCCCGATTATATTGGTGGCATAATGTATAGTTGTACTTCTCTCGGTCATCATCATATCAGTCGCATATGCACTGCTTAAAACAACGACCAAGGCGATCATGCTGATTAATATTATTGTCGTAATCTTTTTCATCTCATCCTCCTTTTAATATTGTCCTGTGTCAACAAATCAATGGAAGAATGTCCTTGCGGTATGCTCACCTCCCTTTTTGAAGATTCCAATAACGGGCTGGTTTGATTTTTTAATAAAATATTGACCGCACCATCAATTTGTCTATAATTAATTAATTATCACAATAATGCGTGCTTGTCAAATAGATGTATAAACAGGAGATCCCATTTTAATTAGCTTTACTGTTCTCCCCCTTTGGAAAAGGGGGAGAAAGGGGGATTTTATAGAAAAAATCTATCAAAAATCTCCCCTCACCCCTCTTTTTCAAAGAGGGGAATAATACAATTCCCTCATAACTTAAGGCTTACCGGGGACGAAAATAATCCTGTTAAGAACCTCCTGAAAAGGTGTATAATAAATAAGCATATATTGCCCCATATAGTGGCAATAATTTTTTCCGGACGGATCGGGAAATGAAGAATAGGGAGGCTGTTTATGACTAATATCAGTGGAGTCAATAAAAACTTTCCTGCTTCTCATACAGCAGATGACAAGAAGACTGGACGGGTAAACGAAGCTGGCAGGAAAGCTTCGTTGCAGGGTTCAGCGACCCAGATGAACAAGTTGATTGTCGAATTTAATTTAAACATCAAGGTCGAATCGAAAGAACGTTTTGGCACCCAGGCCGGGATTAATCAGATGATCAAGCCTTCAGGGATCGACCTGTCGCAGCTCATATATAACGGTAAACCGATCACAGAGCTCAGTCAGGATGAAGCTAACGCGCTGATAAGTGAAGACGGTTATTTCGGAGTAAAGAACACGGCTCAGAGAATTTATGATTTTGTTGCAGGAAAGGCAGGAGAGGATCCTGAAAAACTGCAGGTCGCAAGGGATGCTGTTCTCAAAGGCTTTAAAGATGCGGAGGCAGCGTTCGGCGGTAAATTACCGGACATCAGTTATAAGACACTCGATAAGCTGCTTGAAATGATCGATGCAAAGATCAGTGCCCTTGGCGGGTCTGTGGTTGATTTAAAAGCTTGAAGGAGCAGCAGAGCAGAAAGGCAACAGTTCATTGCTCCGGTAGAGGCTCTATTCATTTATACTTTATCACGGTTTCATACTTGATGCTTGCATGGTCGGAGTGAAGATTTTCAATGTTGCCGCAACATTCGAGAGCGCCCTTTCTCACCTTTTTATGAGTTTTAACCATATCAGAGACCACTGAAGTCAGGTCAAAACCGCCTCCGTCGCAGCCTCTTATCATGCAATCCATTTTAAAAAGGGCGTAAGAAGCAGGGGCGATATTTACAGTACGTAACATAAGAACAGGCTTTTCTCCTTTCTGAAAATATGTCATATTAATTACAATGTCTGAAACTGAGGGGAACCTGTCAGAGACCAGACCGGCGGCAAGATTGTTCCGTTTTTTTAATTCCATCTTTATGGCATAGTCATTTCTTTTCATTATCTTCCTCTCTGAAAATAAAAAACCCCCCTTGCTCTGAAAGCAGGGGGGATTTTTTCATTTAATTACAGTTTGACAACATTGATTGCCTTGGGGCCTTTCGGGCCTTTTTCAGTATCAAAGCTGACCTTATCTCCTTCAGCAAGGCTCTTAAAACCATTGCCCTGGATAGACGTATGGTGTACAAATGCTTCACTTCCGTCTTCACATGCAATAAAGCCAAAACCTTTGGTGTCATTAAACCATTTCACTGTTCCTTGAGTCATTTCT
>JAGVGM010000039.1 GCA_020057065.1 Thermodesulfovibrionia bacterium | reverse complement strand
GAAGGATTCTGTCCTTGCGCTCCCTTAAATCCAAAAGTTTTTTTACGTTAGAATTCACGTTAGAATTCATTTATACATATCCTCCCTTTATGTTTTTCTCATATAATCTTATATAAAAAGCTGTTTAGTCGGTCATTTTTTAATTGCTTCGATCATCGAAGTATGGATAACGCATTATACTTTTCCTTCAAAAAAGGTTACATCTAAGGAGCTAAAAAGAAAGGAAAGCCTCTATAAAAACTCAAGTTAGCCTACCAGAGATAGCAAGTATTTTCAAGGAAAATATTGAAAAAAGATGTTGACAAATCAAATAATTTTTATTTATTATGATGTTATAAAAAACCGACTGGTTGGTATAATTATCAAAGGAGTATATCTATTATGAAAAGAGAGAAGGGAAAGCTAACGAGAAAAAGTATCGTAAATAAATCTCTACGGCTTTTTTCGGAAAAGGGATACTACAATACATCTATGCAAGATATCGTTCAGGCAACAGGTTTGACAAAAGGTGGAATTTACGGCCAATTTAAGAGTAAGGAAGAAATTTGGCATGCAGCTTATGACGAAGCTGTCAATATCTGGAGAAGTAAGGCGTTTAAAGGAACTAGCGAGATCTCGAACCCAATTGATCGGATAGGGAGACTCACAGAAAACATTCTGAAGAACTACGTCGGGGCAAAGGTTTTCAAAAAAGGGGCTTTTTTTGTGCCCATGCTTTTTGAGTTTTCTGAACATTCTGTAAACATGACAGATAAAATCTCTAAAGGATTCGAAGGATTCTCGAACTTGCTGTACCGCTGGTTGAAAGAAGCGTCAGACGCAGGATTGTTGAAGGAAGGGTTGAATCTCAGGGAAATTGCAAACTTTATTTTTATCTCCTTTAACGGGGCTACCAGCTTATTTGTGGCGACAAAAGACCCCAGAATCTGGCAGCATACAATCAGGCAGCTGGAATTCTACACTAATCAGTTAAAAAGGTGATGCGCTCTTAAGGAGGAAGTCCAAAATTTTATTAAAGACAACATGACGAAAAAGCAATAGCAGATAGCAGGCAAACCGGGCATCTCCGTTACTTATGACCTTGATGATTAAAAGCCTTGGTACCGTTCTAGGTTTTTAAATGCTGATGCGGAAAATAATGTGATAGTCCCTGTTACCGATTGGATAAGGATTTATCTACACAACGTTTTTGTAAGTAGATTTGCTGAGAGAGGGGGTGAAGAAAAGGGGGGTTATGTGGAAATTGTCATGCCCATCGGGCTCGCTATGACAATGTAATAAAAATAAGGTATGTTTTTTTAAATGTTTTTAAGGAGGACAAGAACAATGAAAAAGAGTACATTTTTATCTTTAGCAATCACAGTTTTGGTTCTATTACAGGGATTTTTTGGAAGTCGTGTCATACATGCTGCTGATACGACAGGGGTAACCGATAATTCAATAAAAATCGGACACATATTTGCGTACACAGGTCCTGTTGTTGACTCTACAATGCATTACAATAAGGCGATGGAAGCCTATTTTAAGGACCTCAATGAAAGAGGTGGAGTAAATGGGAGAAAGATCACTTTCATGAAAGAAGATGACGGTTACACGATTCCAAGGTGCATTGCTGCATTTAAGAAACTTGTTTTTAAAGATAATATATTTGCAGGTCTTACAATGGGAGGAACAGGACAAACATTTGCGATGTTCCAGATGGTAGAGAAGAGTAAGTTGCCTTGTATTGTTATAAGCAAGGCTGAAACAATGACGACACCATTGAAGAGATACATATTCACCGGTGGCCCTTCTTATGAGGATATGGCAAGTGTTCTGGTTGACTACATCATTAAAGATGCAGGGGCCAAAGATCCTAAAATAGGCATTGTATACCCTGATAATGCCTATGGGAAGTGGGTTACGGAGGCAGCGGCTGCCCAGATTAAGCTGCATGGTTTGGAACTGGCGCGTAAAGAGGTTCTAAACTTTGGCGCCATAGATGCTTCATCCCAGGTGCTTAATTTGCAGAGGGCTGGGGCTACGCATGTAATCCTGGTTCAAATTGCAGCAGGGGCAATTGCTTTTCTCAAGGATGCAGTCAAATATAACTACAAGCCTCAACTTTTCGGTCATTATTATGCATGCGCGGAAACTATCTTGCAGGCTGCTGGTAATCTTGCAGAGGGACTTATGGGAGTTCATGCCTATGTGTCGTGGTTTGATAATGCCCCGGGAATGATCAAAGCAAGGAAGATTACAGGCAGGTATTATCCCGGTTATGATGCTACTGACAGAATCTTTACCGATGGCTGGGCAATCTCTATGCTGACAGAGGATGCACTCAAGAGAGCCGGAAGAGACCTCAGCAGAGAGAGCTTTCTGACTGCCCTTGAATCAACAAGAAACCTGGATTTAGGTGAAATAGGTGCTCCTTTAAGTTTGAGTCCTACAAATCACAAGCCGGCCGAGGCCTGTAGGATATTCAAGGCAGATGTGAAAAAGAAAGTGATGGTTCCTGTTTCAGGATGGATAAAAGCGTCAAAAAAATAAGGTTCATCTCCAATTTAGTTGGCTTTTTCTTAGGGTAACAGGGGTAACAGGGACGGTTGGTGGGTAG
>JAGVGM010000035.1 GCA_020057065.1 Thermodesulfovibrionia bacterium | reverse complement strand
TTGTCGTTGCAATTCTTTAAGCGACCAATTGTTTGTAACACATTCTATTTCATAAAAACTTCGCTCATCGTGGTTTTCAATCCGCATCAGTTTAAGATAATGCGACCAGGATAATTGAAAACGAGGTGCTTGTAATTCAGCAGAAACCGTCTGCTGAATTGAGTAAGTTAGATAAAAAGCTCGCATTTGTCGTAAATTAACTACAGAAAATCCTTTACCAAAATTTTGTGTCAATTTTTGGGATAAATCTTCTAATACCTGCTTGCCATATTCGGCCCTCTCTTTCCCTTGCTGTTCATCCTCTACAATCATCCTCCCAATTTCATAATAGGTGTAAACCATTGTTTGATTTACAGTACGTATTACTGTTTGCCTTGCAGTTTGTAAAAGTTCGGCAATTTTTAAATATAGATTACTTGGGACTATTTCCTTAGTCATACCTCAATTCCAATATTTTTTAGTTCAGTAAATAAATTTTCAAGCGAAGCACTGATCTGTTTCTGCCCTGCTTTAATATCCTCAATCAGTTTACCAGTATCGTGTTCAATGGAGTTGTTTGCCTGTTTTACATAGAGTTGTAAGCTCAGGTTCCCGTAGTTTTCCAACACTTCCGTATTGTTCATTACTTTGGCAAAACCTTCGTCATCTTTAAATTTCCAATAGGCATCAGCAATCTTTTTAATATGCGGCGGCTCCAGCCAGGCATTTGTTCTTTCAATCCGCAATTCTTCTTTGGCATCAATAAATATGATTTTGCCTTTTCTCTCTTTCGGCTTATTCATTCTGCAAACCAGCAGGCAGCTTTCCATGCTGCTGTTGTAGAAAAGGTTTTTGCCCAAGCCAATTACCGCATCCACATAATCTTCTTCAATCATGCGTTTGCGTATATTGCTTTCCGCATCTCTAAACAATACGCCGTGAGGCCAGAGAACCACGCTTCTACCGGTATTTGGTCTTAGACTTTTCATAATATGCTGTTGAAAAGCATAATCAGCACAACCTTGAGGTGGCGTACCCCAGATGTTTCTTCCAAAAGGGTCGTTCATCCATTTTTTCTGATTCCAGCGCTTTACACTGTATGGCGGATTTGCCATTATTACATCAAACTGCTTGAGTTCATCATTTTCCAGTATTTGAGGATTATCAAGTGTATCACCCTGAACTATCAGAAACCCATCCACATTATGCATAAACATATTGATACGGGCAATGGCTGATGTAATCAGGTTCAACTCCTGTCCGGACAATTTTAAATTGCGGTATTCCTTGCCTCGTTCTTTTAGGTGCAGCACACTTGAGAGCAAAATACCGCCACTTCCGCAGGTAGGGTCATAGATGCTTTCACCGCTTTGAGGGTCGGTAATCTGGGTCATAAGCTTTACAACGGTGCGGTTGGTGTAAAACTCGGCTGGAGTAGATTTGAGTAGATTTGGAGTAGATTTGGGGACGACCTTAAATTCGTAAATAACATTATTGAGCAGTGTAGATATTTAATTATTTAAGGTCGTCCCTCTTTTCCTCTCTTTAATTGTTATATCTTCTGTTCTAGACATCAATTGAATCAGCCTTATTTTTAAAAATAATGCATCTTTCTTCATACGAATCAATTAACTGTCTTTTTTCATCAGTTGAATACTCGGGAGCAATTGTATGGAATGATAAGTTATCATCTGGTCCCCAAATCAAAGAGAATCTACCATCGGTAGCCATAAATAGTGGATTGATGTCCCTACGAACTAACTCGGCTAGCCAGTTAGCTGCCTTAACAACTTCAACAATAAGGTCCTCCAAATAGCGTTCCCATCGCTCGTGTATGTTATGTAGTTCCCTGAATCTTTCCTCTGAGTGCCATTGTCTCTTATACGACCTATCCTCAACAAAACGACCTTCTTCTGTTTCGTGTCTTTCGGCTTTTTTCATGTAGAAATTAAGCATTATATTCATGGTTTCTGCAAAAAATTTCATTGAGGATTCTAACTCTGGTAATTTTCCAGGCCAGACAGCAGTATGCATTTTTAACGTATACTTTAACGCGTTGTAATAAGTATCTTCTGTTATTGTATGAGAAGTACTAAATAAGGCACTAATCCATTCCTCCCAAATACTAAACGAACAACCTTCGGCAGTAAAATCAATTAAGTGTGCGTAGATAATATCATTGGCTTTAGCATTTACATCATGTGATTCTGAAAGAGTACTTTCTACCCAATATTCATGTTGTGATTTGAACATATGAAGTTTTTCAATCGGATAATCGTCTGGATTTTTATCAACTAGCGTATGATGGTTAGGGCATAACAGGATAAGATTATGATATGAGTCTCGTTCATTTACAGATAAAATGCTGCCGCTTCGAGCACTACCTTCTTCTTTCCCAACAATATGGGCTTGTTCTCCTATAGGGAAGGAGTTCGTCGCCGTTTTATTATCTTGACATAACTTCACCCTGCAATCAGGAAATGAACATCTATTTGCTGCACGCCCCCACAGCAGTTTTATATCTTTTTCCTTAATATTCATTTTTTTCTCAATAGTTATTACCTAGTTCCCTGTACTTTACCACATAAACACCACAATTTGCAAGTTGAAGTTAAACTGGAGTTTCCTGAGTTTTTGCTGACCTATACCCTACATAAAGTTATTCTTTCATATTCAGAAACACCGAGACATTTTCAAACAAGAGATTGCCACGCTCCGCTCGCAATGACAAATGGAGCAATA
>JAGVGM010000036.1 GCA_020057065.1 Thermodesulfovibrionia bacterium | reverse complement strand
TTAAAGAAAGACATGGAAGCGAACGGCCCAATAAGGGGAGACTGGCCGAACTTCAGCACGTTATCTGATAACCGTTACCATTGCCATTTGAAGAAAGGCAGGCCTACTTATGTGGCTATCTGGGAGGTCAAAGACAAAGAAATAAAACTGATTGAGGTGCTATATGCAGGTACACACGAAAAAGCCCCCTACTGATATTATTGAAATAAAATTCATGGGTCCTATTGTAAACATGGCAAAGGCTATTGAAACACTGAAGCCCCTGGGATTCGTGGACACATCCGAGTCTGTCCCTTGGCGTGAAGCCTACCCCGAATGTTCGGAGGCTCAGCTTATCGGCAAGGCTTTGGCCGGGGCAAGAGACAGGGAGGGATTGACGCAGATGGCGCTTTCCAAGCTGTCCGGTATTCCGCAACGCCATATCTCTGAGATGGAAAACGGCAAGCGCTCCATTGGCAAGGAAATGGCAAAGCGTCTGGGGGAAGCCTTGAATATCGGCTATAAGGTGTTTCTGTAAGATAATTCCTGGGGGGATAGGCTGATCACCGAAAATGGGAACCTCCCCCGCTGCCCCCCCTGATTAATTATGAGGACGCTTTGATGAGGACAAGGCATGGTTTATACGGAAGAAACATATCAATTATGGTGGGAATATCTTAAAAGAAGTCTAAACTACAAATATTTCTGTGCAGCTATGTACGCTGTATCGGAATTCGATCTCGAAACAAAATTTCTGGAAATGAGCTTGCAAATAAAAGACAACTTAACTTTTCTGAAATTCTGTTCTTTGTGGGCGCAGTATCAGGATTTTGGCGACATCTACCACGCATCATTTGACGACTGGTGGGCAAAAAGAAATCCAGAAAAAGTAGTAGAAGATGTAAGTAAAATCTACAAGAAAGAGGCATTTTTCTTTCTTCAACATCTTAAACACTTCCATAAATTACCAATAACAAATGAAGCAATTTACACAAAATTTGGTGAATACTTGGAGTCATATCCTTACGGAGACTATGTATTCTTAAAGGTTAATGCATCTGCCAGTGACAAGGATATTCGCGATACAGTCAGTAAAGCAGTAAGAACAAAGAAGAAAAAACATACTTTGCAGCTCGATGCACTCAAGAAATATTTATTGGTTTACGATGGCCGAAAAGCTGGCAAATCTGATGATGAAATTGCATCAGAGGTATTTGAACGTGAAAAAACAACATCAACGGAAATTTATTACATGGAACCACGGAAGGATCAGAGAGGCAATAAAGAACCTCTGGTACAAAAACAGGTTTCTGATTATCTCCGAGATTACAATAAGTTTGCCGAACAAATCATCGAAAATGTAGAAATGGGAAACTTCCCTGGAAAATTTAGAAAGCAAGAAGATGTCAAAAAACCATAGCCTAAAATACCTTATCCACAAGCGGAAGTTTGTCGTAGCAATGATTTCTGCACCCCTAATTTACCCCCACAAATAAAAGAAAATTATTTTCTTTCTCTGCATACTTCGCCTCCATGATGCGTTATTTTATCACCAAAATAAAGATCATGGAGGTAAGAAAAAATGACAAAAAGACCAGATTTATCAGCGCTGCTCAAAGAAATGCCCCCCTTTGTGGCACGTAACCATCCCCGATTTAAAGAATGGACTGGGTACGCAGGGCGGACTATGGCCAATCTCGACAGTCTTAAGCAGACGAGCGGAATTAAACGGATAATGTTGGGCAATACGGTAGCTTATGAAAAGGAAAGCCTGATTCTGTTTTTGGAATCTCGTTCACGGATAATCTCTTAAGGGGGGGCTGATAATGTCAAATCTTAACCTTGATCCCCTTCATTTAGAGGATTTAAGAAAGTCTGGGCTATCTGACGGGACAATTAAGGATGCAGGGATATATACAGTCCCACGGGATCAGATCAACAAAATCTTTGGGTGGGATATCCCGATCGATTCGCTTTTGGCATTTCCCTACCAGGGTAACGGTTTTGTTCGATACAAACTCTTTCCCCCATATAAGAAAAAAGAGGAGACCCGAGCACAGAAATACTACCAAAAACCCGATACCCCCCCACACTTGTATTTCCCACCTGACTTTGACCGCACAGCCGAAACCATCCTGATCACTGAGGGTGAGAAAAAGGCATTAAAAGCCTGTCAGGAAGGGTTAAATTGCTTTGCTTCGGGTGGTATTTGGAATTTCGCTGTTAAGGATGGAAAAGGCAAGTCTCAATTGATCGATGCTTTTAATTCTATCGAATGGGTTGATCGAAAAGTTGAACTTGTACCAGACTCAGACTTTCATAAAAAGCTAGAGGTAAAACACGCTGTTTATCGTCTGGGAACAATGCTTGAGCAAAGGGGGGCGAATGTTTCTGTTGTCTGCTTACCTATATCTGAAAGTGTGGGCAAACTTGATGACTACTTGTGCAAGCATAGTGTTGACGAATTTGAAAAACTGAAAAGGGTGCCGCTCAGTCATAAATTGTTCTCAGAGGCAAAAAAACAGGAAAAGAATGCGGAAAAGCAACTAGAGAAGCAACCGGAAAAAAAGCCGATCGTTGAAGATGTTGAACCCTGGGAAACACCTGTAAACGGGTATGAGCTTTTCAAGACCCTATACGATGTTATTAAAAAACACGTTGTTTTAGATCACCATTCCCTTGTGGCATGCACACTATGGACAATCTTAACTTATTGCTATAACTCTTTTAGGATTTTGCCTCTCCTTGCTATATCTTCTCCTGAGAAACGTTGCGGTAAAACGACATTATTGGAGACCCTTGGCGGGCTTGCCAATAAACCGCTCTTGGCTTCAAGCATAACACCTTCTGCGATCTTCCGGACAATAGAGAAATGCAGTCCTTGTCTACTTATTGATGAGGCCGACACCTTCATAAAGGACAACGACGAGTTACGGGGTATTCTGAATAGTGGGCATACTACGAAATCAGCCTTTGTTATCCGCACAAATACGGAGACGCTTGAGCCGGAACGATTTTCTACATGGGGGCCAAAAGCCGTTTCACTAATAGGCGCTTTACCCGATACCCTCAGTGACCGATCCATCGCCATTAGAATGGAGCGAAAGATCGTTTCCGAAAGGGTGAAAAGAGTATCTCTCGATTTTGATGAGGGTCATTTGGTGTTGCGTCGTATGTGTCAGCGGTGGTCGAATGATAATACTGAGAGTTTGAAAAATGCTAAACCCAGTATGCCTGAGACCGGCAATGATAGAGCGACGGACAACTGGCTCCCCTTAATTTGCATTGCGGATATTGCGGGTCAGGAATGGTCGGAGGGATCACGGAACACAATGCTTGCCATCGAGAAAGTATCGGCCAACGACACGACAACGCAAATCCTTTTAAAAGACATAAGAATAATTTTTGCTGCAAGCGATAAAATTTTCTCAAAAGAGCTTGTCGAGAAATTAATTCAAATTGAGGATCACCTCTGGGGCGATTGGCGACGAGGCAAGCCGATCACACAAAGTGGACTTGCACGCCTCTTAAAGCCATTTGGGATATTTTCAAAAACCATACGAATAGACGAAAACACGTCCAAAGGCTATGCTTTAGAACAGTTCCTTGACACCTTTAATCGGTATTTACCCACTGTCCCCCCTATTCAAAGCGTCACAACGTCACAACCAGCGTCAGTAAAGGATTTTATAGCTTTTCAAAGCGTAACACAAGAGGATGATGTTACGGTTGTAAATCGGATCAAACCCAAGCTAGTAAACGATTGTGACGTTGTAACGGTTGAAAACACGGAAAAGGGGGTTAATAGAGTTTTAAAAACTGAAAAACAGGGATTAGTGTCCCTTGATATAATTAATTCAATTACGCTTGCGGGGAAAAATACGCAACCAATTATTAACGTGGAGGAATTTCTGGGATGATATACCAGGTCTTATCGGAACTAAAAGTTAGGACTGATTATGGAGAGACAGAAGTACACCCGGGCCAGGTGATAAATGCTTCCCCTGAAAAAGCCCAACTTCTTATTGAGACTGGCAAGATAACCCCTCTAGAAGTGCAAAGCAATGTTCAAGATATTGAAACACCCATAAGAGACGTTGCAAATATGTCTTTAGATACATTTCCTGAAGCTAATTTGGAAGTAAAAGTAGAGAGTAGCGTCTTGGGTGAGGTTATTCTGTTTGTTTCCAACGATAAAATGGCAAAAGGACTGAAGGATAAGGGATTTGTTGTTTACACGGCTGATGAGCTAAAGGACATAGTTAAATTCAATCCAGACACGGAAGCACTAAAGCGGATACATGAAGTTAAGCAGGTTTTCAAAGGAAGTGAGGTTGTTCAATAAATGGCAGTAGCACATAAAATAAGAACCAAGACAGGCAAAACAAGAAAAGTTTCACTCACACCCTTATCGGCAATAAGAGCCTTTTGTCTGGAGTGTGTTTGCTGGTCAAGAGGCGAGGTCAAGAAGTGCACGGATCCCCTTTGTCCATTATACCCTTTTCGCTCTGGCAAGAATCCATCAAGGGCAGGTATCGGAGGCAAAATAAAAGGCAACTTGAGTTAGGTTTTTTGAGGCTAGAATCTTTTAAAATAATAACTGAATGTACTT
>JAGVGM010000373.1 GCA_020057065.1 Thermodesulfovibrionia bacterium | reverse complement strand
GTAATAACTCAACGCATCAAATACCTGTGCAAGGTTGAGGTGTGGAAGGTGGATGACAATTTCTTCCGGCGAAAGACCAAGCCGCCAGTTTTCGACAATTGCACGCACCGGCGTTTTGGTACCCTTAATGATGGGCTCACCGTCAAGGATTGTATCGTCACGAACAATGTAAGGATGTAAAGTTGCTGTTTCCATATTCTGAATTTTAACCAATGGTGCTGGATTTGTAAAGGTTTTTATTTCATAAAACGTAATAAAAAAACGTTGTTAAAACAATTTGTTCTGTGATAATATGGCTTATCAAATAAGGGCAATTCATGAATTGCCCCTACTTACCAGAGGGGGATAAAAATGCTGAATAAGAAACGTCCCAAAAACCTTCTTTTCATTTCCTTTATTATTGGAATATTAATCTTTCCTGTCCTTGCCTTTGCTGATGCCGACAAGATTTTTAAGGAAAACAGCAAAGCGGTTGTGGTTGTTGTTACGCTTAATGAAAAAGGTGAGCCGATAAGTCAGGGAAGAGGGTTTGTTGTAAGACCCGACGGCGCGGTTGTGACGAACTACCATGTCATAAGCAATGCGAAGGATATTAAAGTGAAGATTGGGAACAAGGTTCTAAATGTTGAGGGTCTTATTTACACGGACAAAGAAAATGACCTTGTTATTCTCAAGGTAAAAGGCGAAAAGCTTCCAACTGTAGCACTTGGCGATTTTGCAAAGGCAAATATTGGAGAGAAGGTCTATGTCATCAGCAGTCCCGAGGGATTGGAGAATACGATTAGTGATGGGCTATTGAGTGGTATAAGAGAGATTACATTCGACAAGAAAGTCATCCAGATTACCGCGCCAATTTCTCCCGGAAGCAGTGGTGGTCCTGTGTTCAACAAAGACGGAGAGGTTATCGGTGTTGCGACATTTCTAATAAAGGAATCTCAGAATCTCAACTTTGCAATGCCGGTAACTTTGGTAAAGGATAAGATCGATCGCAAGAAAGTTGTTGCAATAAAGGACTCTGAAATAGAGGATTATAAAAAGACAGCAGAGTATTGGTTTTACCGTGGTGTTTCTTATCACGATGCAGGAATGTACAAAGAGGCGATAGATGTTTTCAAACAAGCAATAAAGATTAACCCTGATGATGCGGATGCTCACAATAACTTAGGTTTTACCTATGGTCTTTTTTTAAAAATGCACAAAGAGGCAATAGAGGAATACAAACAGGCGATAAGGATTAAGCCTGATGACAAAATGACTCATATTCATCTTGGGGAAACTTATCTTATCTTAGGTGATAGAGGTTCCGCATTAGAGGAATATAAGATATTGAAAGACCTTGACAGTGATATGGCGAACGAATTGTTTAATTTGATATACAAATAGGGCTTAGGAATATAAAAATTCTCAAAGTCATTTATGTAGGCAAATATAATGAGCGAACCAGTAATTGATTGCCTTACATTTTTCAACAAGATAGCAGAAATATCAAACTTTTATCGATATGTCTGTAAGGCGTTATCTCTTCCTGACGTTTTAAAAAAAATTGCAGAAGAAGATATAGACATCGTTACTAATGGTTTTGCTCCTTATCTGATAGACCCCGGTCCAAAAGGTGTGGCGCAGTTCAGGTCGTTATTGGATCAGAATATGAAAGCAGTGGCTAATCAAGTGACCGAGAAAGGGGAAGAGATATTCCGAAGACAGTGTCTGGAAGCTGCATTTTCGATATTTGAAGCTTTTCTGAGGCACCTTCTTCAGATTTACTTATCGTATTTTCCACAACTTCTAAAGACAGCCGAGAAGACTCTTACCTATGTTGAAATTATGGAAAATTCAGAGCAAATAATTGACTATCTTATCCAGAAGGAGCTTAATGCCTTTGACCATAAGACCTTGCGTGATAAGAAGCGGTATTTTGAAAAAAGACTAAACCTTAAAGCACAAGATATATGGATTCTCAACAACAAGGAACTATGGGAGGATATCGAAAAGAACCGACACATGATAGTACATTCCGACCAGCCTCCTGTAATAGACGAAGAGTATCTGTCGGAGGCTCTTCATTACTTAGAAAGCCTTATTATAAAACTCTCTGCATATTCCCAATCCGATCATGGCATTCCTTTTAAATGGTATAAAGATGCAGCCGATGTCGTTAAAAAATTGGAAACGCCAAAACTATGATGAGGAAGACGAGAACACAGAAACAGGGATGGGTCTTGAAACTTGATTTATTATGAGCGTGCAGTAAACTTCCTTTTCACATCGAACCAATAAGTGTCTCAGGTTCGAAATTATTTTTTTCTCTGTTTCCCTTCATGATGCTTTTTTGCTTTTGCATATATCTCATCAACACTCATTCCCTTAAATATCTTTTCCTGAAACTCGAGGTAGTCGCTGCCACCTTTTGTAAACTGTCTTAAAAATCTCACCATCCCTGCGTAGCCCAATGTGTCTATAAGACTCTTCATACCCAGATTCCTTATCTCCAGGTCATTTTTAACTTTCTGCATCTTTCGTTACCTCCTTCCTGATTAAATCTACAGGATTAACCGATTTTACTTTTAAACCGGTTTCCCCTGATTTTAATTTTAACTACCTCAACACCCTTTTCTGCAGCAAATCCTGCAAATCCCTTCTTCCATCAAGCACGCAGAAAACATAAACAGAGGATTTAACAACCTGATAAATTATAAGGAAGCCCTGCAGTTTAGCAAAGTTGATAGTGTCTTACGGGTAATCCCCAAAAGCTTCGCTGCTTCTGTAACAGACAGTCCTAAAGGCTTTATCACATCTTCTCTTAAAACCTCGCCGGGATGAGTCGGTTTTCTTTTCTTAGTCATAATAAACTCTCCTATTAACTATATAAGAATCTGTGAAATCTGCGCAATCTGTGGATAATTTTTACTCCCACTCCACTTTTCTGTCGTCAATGTTTTTTAAGGCCAGTCTCATTTCTTCGATAGTTGGTTCATGCATATAAAAGCTTGTTGTCCTTCTTCCCATATCTCTTAGCCAATGCGCATCAGATGAGGTGATCCATGGGAAAAACCTGTAGCCTTTGAATGAAAATTCAGCCTTCCCCTTGTTTATATTTGGAGATATCTCCAATGCATCGAATTTTAAATCCTCGGGGATAAAACCAAGCTGGGAGAGAATACTGAAGGCGTCTCTGTCAACATGCGAAGCAATGGCAAGTCCGCCGAGTGAATGAATGGTGTTTACAATTTCTTGAGCAGACAATGATGTTGCCCCTATCAGTAGCCGTTTATTGAAACTTAGCACCTCCTCCTTTTCATTAACTACAATTTGCTCGCCAAATAGTCTTTCGTCATTCTCACCCGGCAAGAGATTTTTGTACACGATATCCTGCAATTTCATAATGCCTTCAGCAGCATCAAGAAGCGCTAATATATGCGCTTCTTCAGATGATGTTACTTCCATCCCGGCAAGCACGATTAAATTTTTATTCCCGGCAGTCTTTTGGGCTGCGATAACATTTTCTGCTGAATTGTGGTCGGTAATTGCTATTATGTCAATTGCTTTTTCTATGGCTGTTTTTACTATTGCAGATGGGGTCATTTCAATATCGGCACATGGTGAGAGGCAGGTGTGTATGTGGAGGTCGGCTCGGAATATTTTCAGCATTATTTAAGAAGCAGATAAATTTTACCTGCTATTTCAAATGCAGGCAGGGGCGTTGTCATGATCGTGATCTTTTCTTCCTCTGCTTTTTTCAACGTTTCTTCCGGCACCGGCCTGTTACTGACAATTATGATCCCTTTTATAACTTTCAAACTTGCAACAGCCACAATATTTATATGTGTCTGGAGGGTGATCCATATGTTGCCCTCTTTGCTGTTTGCCATTACATCTGAAAGAAGGTCGCTTACATAGGCCCCTGTGACGTCATTCTGCAGCCCGTCTTTAAAAGTTTTAATATCCAGGGATAATTCTTTTGCAATGTCTGAAAGTTTCATGGTGTAGCTCCTTACGGAAAATTAATGACCATCTCAACAGTTGTCCCTTCTCCGACAACAGAGTCAATTTTGAATATGTCTGCATTTTTCTTCATATTGGGCAGGCCCATGCCGGCGCCCCATCCCAGTTCCCTTACCCAGTCAGGCGCGGTGGAATAGCCTTCCTGCATTGCCAGTTCTATGTTTTCTATCCCCGGGCCCATATCGTCAATTTTTACAGTTATGCTGTCCGGCGTTATGTAATAGTGAAGCCGGCCGGCCGCTGCATATATAATCACGTTCATCTCGGCCTCGAAGGTCGCTATTGTTATACGCCTTATGATTTTCTCGTCAACCCCGAGCTCAAACAGCGCATGTTTTAACCGGGTTGATGCCTCACCTGCCTGAGTAAAGTTTCCCCCGATTATCTGAAAACTCTCTTCAATAGGTTCTTTGATGTTTAAAACCATTTTCAGGAGCCTTGCAAACCTGCCTCATGGAGCTTTCCGGAGGCTGTATACATGCAAAGCGGCGTACTGTACAAAGGGATATTTTTCTGCCGTGCAAGTTCGATGGTCTGAGAGTCAGGCTTTTTATTGAACACAAATATTATGGCTTTTATCCCGGCTATCTCAGCCGTTCTGATCACAGAAGACTGGGTGAGGCCGGTGATCAGTAAAGAATTCGAAGCATGATAATACAGAACATCGCTCATCAGGTCAGCGCAGCAGGCGCTCTGGACAATTAAATCATCAGAATTATCCGGCTGGAATATCGCCGTTGCTTTAAGGATATCTGTTACCTCTTTCAGTTTCATCCTGTTACATTTCCGTCATTCCGGCTTGCCTGCCTGCTGGAAGGCAAGGTCAGGAATCATCCCGTTTTGTCTTAATGAATCAGCATTTTTCAAAGGCCTCTTTGACAGCGGTTATCAGAGTATCCGGGGTAAAAGGCTTTTCTATGAAATTGTAAGCGCCTAATCTCAGCGCCTGCACCGCGGTTTCAACTGTGCTGTAACCGGTGATCATGATAACCTTTGTATCCGGCCACTTTTCAGTGATCTTATTCAGGACAAAAATGCCGTCTATATCGGGCATTTTCAGGTCTAAAAGTACTATGCTGAAAGATTCCTTCTCAAGGAGATCAAGTCCTTCTTTGCCGCTGGATGCCATCTTCATTTCGTAGCCTTCAGGCCCGAGAGCCCTCTCGCAGCTTGTTCTAACAATAGCCTCATCGTCTATTACAAGTATTTTCTTCATTTTCCCTCTTCCATTAGCGGTAGTCTAACAAAAAAACTTGTTCCTTTGCCAACTTCACTTTTTACTTTTATATATCCTCCTAAATGCTTGACAATGCCATGACTTACCGAGAGTCCAAGACCTGTGCCTTTCCCTACAGGTTTTGTTGTAAAGAATGGTTCAAACAGCTTTGGCATGTTCTCTTCACTTATCCCCTGCCCTTCGTCTGTAAATTCTATCTCAACATAAGGTTTCCCGTTTTCTATTAATCTGCGCGTTGCAATTGATATGTTACCTCTCTCATTCATGGCGTCAGCAGCGTTTATGAACATATTTAGAAATATTTGCTGGAATTGGGTCGGGTCTCCTGTGAGAATGAACTGGGAATCTTCCAGCTTAACATTAAATTTAATATGATGGAACTTTTCCTGGTTTTGAACCATGAATATTGTACGGTTGAGCATCTCGTTAATACTTACTTTTCCCTTTTCAGAAGGTGTAGCGCGGGCGAAGGTCAGGAGGTTCTTGATTATCTTTGAACACCTGTCTGCCTGTTCAATAATAATTGAAAGATCCTGTGATTCAGGACTTTCCTGAGGGAAACGCTTCTTGAGTAAATACGCAAAGGTAACAACCCCGGTAAGGGGGTTGTTTATTTCATGCGCTACACCGGCAGCCATTCTGCCTAATGAAGCAAGCTTTTCAGTCTGTACAAGGCTCAGATGAGTTTTCTGGATCTCTTCAGTTTTTTTCGCAATTTCCATTTCGAGTATCTGGGTCCATTTTTCTCTCTGATCACGTGCATTCTTTAAGTCTTTTATCATGGAGTTGAATGTCTGGGCCAGCACTCCCATTTCGTCCGTGGAATTTATGGGAACGGAATAATCAAGATTTCCGCCTGCAACTTTCTCCATGCCGGTAACAAGCACACTTACAGGCCTGGAAACTATCTTATAGATGATTATGCCGAGAAACAGCGATACGGCAAGAACAAACATAACTACATAAGCTGTAAGGGCGAGCCCCTGTTTTAACAAGGCTTCATCAAGAAACGAAAGAGAAAGCTGGGCATCGACAAATCCTAGTATTTTCTGTTCTTTCGGGTGTACATGACATGCTGCAGTAAAACAGGCTGGTTTGTTATAGATCTCATCAATGACCTGAAGTGTCCTGAAACCCTTATCATCTTTGTAAACTATCCACTTTTGCTGCTGCGTTAAAAGTGCCGGAGATTTTTCAGGGTCCATATGACATCCTTTACATACAACGGTTGTTTTATCAACGGAGTGTCCTACGGTTTCCTTGTGTGAGCTGAACAGTATTTCACCTTTGTGGTCATAAATGCTTACTCTGTGAACACCTTCAGGCGTGCTGAGGGTCTCGATCATACGCTGTGTTTCAGCCGGCTGGTAAATAAGCATGCTGTGCTGAATACTTTCTTTTGTGAAATTTACAAAAGAACCGCCGTATCTGACGGCAATGGACATAACATCTTTTTCCTGCTTGGCAAGGATGGCATACCAGAAGATCAAGGTCAAAACGATCATCAATATGCCGATGGCTATGATAAGTTTTGCGGCGATGTATTTACTGGGGTTTTTGAAAACGTTCTTCATAATTGCCATATTATAAGCACCTATGAAGTTTTTTAAAAGAAGAAAATGATTAACCTGAAAAATGCAGTTAAAAAACCACAGAGAACACAGGGATGAGTTTTGATTTTTTAAAAGACTCTAATTTAAAAAGGCTTCTCCGTGTTCTCATTATTTTAAATGTTAAGAGTTTTTAAACATAACTATTGCATAAAAGAGTGCACAGAGTAAAAAGAGATATTTTGTATTTTCTTTTTTATTTCAATAAATTTCTCTGTGAACTCTGTGGTTAAATGCATTATTTGGGTTAATTGATAAATAACTCAAAACAGAGCATAAATAAGATTAATTTGACAGGGACGGTTGTTTTTGTGTATAAAATGCAGCAATATGTCAGAATCTTTTATCCCAACAGATTACTTCCCGGTCGCGATCTTTTTTATATTAGCTATACTAATTGGTTTGGGTACCCTGTTGCTGGGAGTTTTTTTAAGACCAAAAAGACCATATGCCCAAAAGCTTTATCCTTATGAATCCGGGAATCCCCCGGTAGGTGAACCGAGATATAAATTTTCTGTAAAATTTTATATCATAGCGATGCTTTTTGTGGTGTTCGATGTTGAAGCGGTCTTTTTATACCCGTGGGCAGTTGCTTATGGCAAGCTCGGGATATTCGGTTTTATAGAGATGATGCTGTTTATATTTATTCTTTTGATCGGATATATATATGTGTGGAAAAAAGGCGCCTTTGATTGGGAATGAGTAAAAGCTTGGAGTCAGGAGTTATGAGTTATGAGTTTTAAGTCAATCGATAAAGATAATGGCAAAGACTTGATCGAGGTAGAAGAAGGTACCAGGATAATTCCCGGCGCAAATACTATCATCACTTCTCTTGACAAAGTTTTTAACTGGGGAAGGAAAAGCTCGATCTGGCCTATGACGTTCGGCCTGGCCTGCTGTGCAATTGAGATGATGACAACCGGTTCAAGTTATTATGATTTTGACCGTTTTGGAGTCGTTTTTCGCGCCTCGCCAAGACAGTCTGATCTAATAATAATTGCGGGCACGGTAACAAAGAAAATGGCGCCTGTTGTCAGAAGGGTCTACGACCAGATGCCGGAGCCGAGATACGTGATATCGATGGGAAGTTGCGCATGTTCAGGCGGGATATTTAACACATATTCCGTTGTTCAGGGCTGTGACTCTTTCCTGCCTGTGGATGTTTATATACCGGGATGTCCTCCAAGGCCTGAAGCAATAATGGAGGGCGTAATGAAACTGCAGGAAAAAATACAGAATGAATATTTCAGATGGAGTCCGTGGAGATGAAAAATTTCAAATTTCAAATTTCAAATTTTAAATTTTAAATTTAATGGAACCGATAGAGATAGCGAACAGGTTAAGAGAAAAATTTCCCCTTGAAGTTGAAAATATCAAAAGTTTCAGGGACCAGGTTTTTGTCAGCGTAAAACGTGAAAAGATCGTTGAGATATGCCGCTATCTTTACGAAGACGACGACATCAGAATGAATTACCTGGCGGACCTGTGCGGTGTTGATTATCCTGAACGCAAGTACAGGTTTGAAGTTGTTTATAATCTTTATTCTCTGAAATATAATCACAGACTTATTGTTAAAGCGCTAATCCCGGAAAGTGACCCATATATCAACAGCGTTGTGCCTGTCTGGAAGGGCGCTAACTGGCACGAAAGGGAAGCGTGCGATATGTATGGGATTGTTTTTAACGGACATCCTGACCTGAGACGTATACTTATGCCTGATGACTGGGAAGGTTTTCCACTGAGAAAGGATTATCCTTTGAAAGGCAAAGAGGGATCTGAGTACAGAGGTTTTGAAGACCTTAAAGAATTGCATAGTCACGATAATGAGTGGAATATAAGATGAGAGGATTCAAGCGGTCAAGGGTACAAGGGTTCGAGTGAAAAAAAAGATTTATTTCATTGGACCCCTCAAATCCTTGAATCCTTGCTCCCTTTTGAATTTAATAAAACGTAAAATTTTTATTCAAATTATTTGATGAAAAACGATAGTGAAAGTTTAGACAACCCGGAGAGCGAGCGTCTTTCGACCAAGGAGATGACCCTTAATTTAGGGCCCCAGCATCCTGCCACGCATGGCGTCTTACGGCTTGTGCTGGAACTTGACGGTGAAACTGTTGTTAAATGCACTCCCTACATAGGTTATCTTCACCGTGGGGTTGAAAAGCTTGCTGAGCACAGAAATTACCTTCAGATATTGCCACTGACCGACCGCCTCGATTATATCTCTTCCATGTCAAGTAATATTGGTTATTGTGTTGCGGTGGAAAAGCTGTTTGATATCGAAGTCCCTGAGAGGACACAATTTATAAGAACGATGGTGGCGGAAATGGCCCGTATCGCAAGTCATCTTCTCTGGCTTGCCACACATGCGCTCGATATAGGCGCAATGACGGTTTTCCTTTACTGTTTCAGGGAAAGAGAAAAGATAATGGATTTATTTGAGAGCCTTTGCGGGGCAAGGCTCACTGTCAGTTATCCAAGGATCGGTGGACTGAAAAATGACGTGGAACCTCAATGGCTGGAAGACCTTTACAAATTTACCGATGAATTCCCGATGAGACTGGAGCAATACGAAACACTTATCGATAAGAACCGCATATGGCTGCGCAGAACAAAGGGGATTGGGGTTATTTCTGCAGAAAATGCAATTAACTGGGGTATGAGCGGGCCTGTGCTCAGGGGTTCGGGGGTCCCGTACGATGTGAGAAAGGCAATGCCTTACGCGGCTTATGACAAGGTGAAATGGGAAGTTCCTACAGGCAAGAATGGGGATGTATATGACCGTTACAGGGTTAGAATGGAGGAGTTCCGTCAGTCGAATTCGATAGTAAGACAATGTGTGGAGAAACTTCCTGAAGGCGCCATAATGGCTGATGCGCCAAAATTCACTTTGCCGGCCAAGGACAAGGTCCTTTCGGATATGGAGCATCTCATACATCATTTTGTACTTATTACGAAAGGGCCCCAGACTGCTCCGGAAGGAGAGCTTTATGTGCCAACAGAAGTTCCTAAAGGGGAGCTGGGTTTTTATTTTATAAGTGACGGGAGCGGAAAACCTTACCGTATGAGAATAAGGGCCCCGTCCTTTGTACACATAGCAGCATTGCCGGCACTCTGTGAAGGCGAATTTGTTGCAGACGTTATAGCAAATATCGGAAGCATAGATATTGTGCTGGGAGAATGCGACAGATAAAATAATTTCAAATTTCAAATTTGAGATTTCAAATTAATTATGTTTAACGAAACGGTATTAAAAGAGATTGAAGATATAAGGGCGAAATATCCTGACAGGAGGAGCGCCCTTCTGCCTTCATTATATATTGCCCAGAGGGAGTTCGGCTGGCTCAGTCATGATGCTATGCGGTTTGTTTCGGGAGCACTGAACCTGCCGGAGGCTGAAGTAAGAGGGACTGCGTCCTTCTACGCAATGTTCAGACATAAACCTGTGGGACGTAATCTTATACAACTATGCACAAACGTATCATGCATGATTTTGGGGTCTGAAAGACTTCTGGATTTTCTTAATAAGAGATACGGAGTTGCACCTGACGGAACGTCCGGTGATGGACGGTTTTCCCTCGTGATTATGGAATGTATAGGCGCCTGCGGCACGGCTCCTGCAATGCTGGTGAATACGGATTTTTATGATAGTCTGACAGAGCAAAGAATAGAGGAGATATTGGAGAAATACAAATAAGGTTCATGCAGTAGGGGCGACCCGGCGGGTCGCCCCTACAAAACAGAAACATGGAAAAAATACTTTTGAAAAATATTGAAAATCCAAATTCCGCTGATATTAATGAGTATATCAGAGTCGGCGGATATGGAAGTTTGTCCAAAGCCCTTGGCATGCAGCCAAAGGATATACTTGAAGAAGTAAAACGATCAGGGCTCAGGGGCAGGGGCGGCGCCGGTTTCCCGACAGGCATGAAATGGAGTTTTGCGATCGCTGATCCGAAATCCCCCAAATATCTGTTATGCAATGCCGATGAGGGTGAGCCCGGGACATTTAAGGACAGACCGATCCTGGAGAAAAATCCGCATCTGCTTATAGAAGGCATGATCATTTCCGGATACATACTTGGATCAGAATATGGATATATATACTTGAGGGGCGAATACCCTCAGGCAAGAGATATTCTTAATAATGCGATCAAACAGGCATATGAGAAAAATTACCTTGGAGACAATATTCTTGGAAAACCGGTAAAGTTTGCTCTTGCAGTTTATCAGGGTGCAGGGGCCTATATCTGCGGTGAAGAAACAGCGCTGATAGAATCTATTGAGGGCAGAAAGGGACAGCCCAGGAACAAGCCCCCATTTCCTGTAAATGTGGGAGCATGGCACATGCCGACTATTGTCAACAACGTTGAGACGATATCAAATCTGCCGTATATTGTTGAAGTCGGAGGAGAGGCATATTCAAAAACAGGGAATAAAGAATGTTCTGGGCCCAAGCTATTCTGTGTAAGTGGTCATATTAATAATCCCGGGGTGTTTGAGCTTCCGATGGGTACAAGTTTGAGAGAGATTATTTATGAACATGCCGGAGGGATCAAAGGCGGGAAAAAACTGAAAGCCGTAATACCGGGAGGTATTTCAACTCCTGTCCTGCCGGCTGACAGCATAGATTGTCAGATGGATTTTTTATCAATGTCAAAGGCAGGCAGCATGCTGGGCTCAGGAGCAGTGATAGTTATGGATGAATCAGTATGCATGGTCAAAGTGACGCACAGGGCATTAAAATTTTTTGAGCATGAATCCTGCGGAAAATGTGTGCCATGCAGAGAAGGGACGGAGTGGCTGCGGAAGATACTTGAGAGGATAGAAAACGGGAATGGCAGAGAAGGTGATGTTGAACTTCTTTCTGACGTTGCTGGGAATATATCCGGCAGGACTTTTTGCCCGCTTGGAGACGGCGCAGCAGGGGTCGTTATGGGAATGTTAAAACATTTCAGGAATGAATTTGAAGAACATGTTAAAAATGCGAAATGTATTTTCAGCTGACAGCTATCAGCTATCAGCTAATTATGATAACTTTAACCATAAATGATAAAGAAATCACTCTGGACAAGCCGGTTACAGTGCTTGAAGCTGCTAAACAGGCGGGAATAAAGATCCCGACACTGTGTTATCACGAGGCTCTGAAACCTTACGGCGGCTGCAGATTGTGTGTTGTGGAAGTAGAGAGGATGCCGAGGCTTCAGACCGCATGCACATTAATGGCAGCAGACGGCATGCTTGTAAAGACTGAGTCCGATAACATATCAATAGTGCGGCGCGGGATACTTGAGTTTTTGCTGATAAACCATCCGCTTGACTGTCCCTATTGCGATAAGGCCGGAGAATGCGAATTGCAGGACCTTGTTAACAAATACGGGCCCACGGTCGGCAGATATAAAGAAGAAAAGAGAAGGGTCCCGGAAAGCCATAAGGATGAGATCTTTACGAGGAACATGTCAAGGTGCGTTGTCTGTACACGGTGTGTAAGGATGTGCAGCGATGTTCAGGGGGCATCCGCTATTTCTATCATGGGACGAGGCAGCCATTCGAGGATGGAACCTTTTTCCCCGGGGTCGTTTAACTGCGAGTACTGCGGCAACTGCCTGACGGTTTGTCCTGTCGGCGCAATATTAAGCCGTTTATATATTCACAGTTTCAGACCGTGGCAGATTGACAAGGAAGTGGAGACTATCTGTTCATATTGCGGTGTGGGATGTTCGCTTGTAGCGCAGGTAAGAGACGATTCCATTAAGCGCGTAATACCGAGAATGGGTCTCGGATTAAACAAAGGGCTTTTATGTTCACGGGGAAGATTCGGTTATGAATATATAAACAGCGACGAGAGACTCAAAACGCCTCTTGTTAGAAAAAATGGAAAACTTGTGGAGAGTACGTGGAGTGAGGCCTTGGGTATTGTTGCTGACAGGTTAATGCAGATTAAAAAATCAGACGGAGGGTCCGCGATCGCAGGGATCGCTTCGCCACGGTGTTCAAATGAGGACAATTATGTGTTTCAGAAATTTATGCGCATGGCATGCGGTACAAACAATATTGACTCTATCTCAAGGACCGGGTTCGCTGCAGCTCAGAAGTATTTCGAAGAACTGCTGGGACAGGGCGTGACCGCAAATATGATCGAGGGCTTAAAAAATTCTGAAACGATCTTTATCCTCGGAGGAGACCCTTCCGCAATAAATCCCATACTGGGCCTTGCTGTAAGGGAAGCTGCAGGACGGGGAGCAAAGATTGTGGTCCTGGGCAACGCGAAAGGGCTGGAGAGATTCAAGACACTTCAGTTAGCGCCTTCAGTATTCTCTGAGGCAGTTATTCTTGAGGCCCTTCTTAATGAGATTTATACTGCCAAAGGTATGCGTGGCGAAAATCCTGCTCTTGATAAAGGTATCAAAGCGCTTTATGAAAACGCGGCTCCAAAACCTGATATACATGAATTTAATGAGATCAGGAAGATACTTCTGGACAGTGCTTCGACCGCCATTGTATTAGGTATGGACCTGTTGCAGCGTACTGACGGGCACAGATCGCTTTTAGCTGTTGCAGGGCTGATTTATCTGCTTGAGGCAAGGCTTTATCTGCTTTCGGAAAAACCGAATGAACAGGGGGTTATTGATACCGGATGCGTTCCGGACATGCTTCCCGGCGGGAGACCGTTAAGCGTTTATGAATTCAAGAGGAAATACGAGACGGCATGGAATGGAATTATTCCTGAAAATGAAGGATTGACCCTTCTCGAAATAATGGAGGGAGCTAAAGATAAAAAGATAAAGGCGTTATACATTATGGGTGAGAATCCCGTATTTAACCTTCCCAATGAGGCATATATGGTAAACGCCCTGAAATCTCTCGAATTTCTTGTGGTTCAGGACATTTTTCTTACCGAGACAGCTGAGATTGCTGATGTTGTTCTGCCTGCGCTTGGATGGGCAGAAAAAACAGGGACATATACTAACCTTGAGAGGCGTATCCAGCTTCAGCGAAAAGCGGTAGAAACTTTAAACGGGATGGAAGACTGGAAAATAATTTCTGAGGTCTCAAACAAAATGGGATACAGGATGAAGTATACGGATTCAAAAGATGTCATGGATGAGATTGCAAAGGTATCTCCGCTTTACAGGGATTTAACATATCAGGAGATAAGTAAAGGGAATTGCCTGTGGCCTTATAACGGAGAGCCGCTCAGAGGCGAGGTAAGCGAAGCTCCCGCTGTATTTTCAACTGTGAACGAATACAAAGGGGAGTTCTATCTTGCGGTTGAAAAACCTCTGTTTCATTCAGGCACTCTTTCGAGGAGGTCTCCTGCTTTGATGAAGATATACCCTGAGCCGGCTTTGAAGATCAGTTTGAAAACTGCTGAAAAACTTGGATTGAATGAAGGAGACAGGGTACAATTCTTCACTCAGACCGGCAGCAAAGAAGCATTTGTATCGATTGACGAATCTATAAAAGACAACAAAGTTTATTACAGCAACAATTTTAAAGGCAGTGGTGTATTCAGTTTATTGACGTTTAACATTGATAAGGTAACAAAGGCGCCCGGGATTGAGGGGTGCGAGGTGAAGATAAAGAAGTTATAGGATGACAGTAGTCAAAGGGTTAAGGAAATAAGTTATGACCGGGATGGAAATGTTGATCATCGTTATTAAGACAGTTATCATTGTGAGCGTATTTATGCTCTTTGTGATGTACGCCCAGTATTTTGAGCGTAAGGTTATAGCTCATATGCAGGCGAGGCTCGGCCCGATGAGGGTCGGCTGGCATGGTATCCTGCAGCCTATTGCGGACTCTTTGAAATTGTTTCTGAAAGAGGACATTATCCCGTCCAGCGCCGACAAACCCATTTTTTATATTGCGCCGATTATCGGGGTGATCGCAGCCTTATGCTCGCTTGCCGTAATACCGTTCTGGGAAGGTTTAGGAGTCGCCAATCTCAATATAGGGATTTTATATATACTGGCTCTTTCATCTGTAGGCGCGTACTGTGTGATCCTTGGGGGCTGGGCCTCCAATTCAAAATATTCCTTCCTCGGGGGATTGCGCTCGTCAGCACAGGTTATAAGTTATGAGATTCCTATGGGCTTGAGTCTTGTCGGGGTTATGATGATGGCAGGAAGCGCAAATCTTTCCGACATTGTAAAAGCGCAGTCAGAGCACTGGTTTCTCTGGTATCAGCCGTTAGCATGCTTTGTATTCGTTATGTCTGCAATTGCAGAGACAAACAGGGCGCCTTTTGATCTTTCAGAGGCTGAGACCGAGCTTGTTGCAGGTTTTGCAACCGAGTACAGCGGGATGCGCTGGGCTTTGTTTTTTATGGCTGAATATGCGAGCATGTTCGTTATGACAGCGGTGGGCACAATCTGTTTCCTGGGAGGATGGAACGGGCCTGATTTCGGGATCTTTGCTCACGTCCCGGGCATTGTCTGGTTAACACTGAAAATGTCAGGTTGTATCTTTATATATTTCTGGATAAGGGCCACACTGCCGCGATACAGATATGACCAATTAATGAGTATTGGATGGAAGATTTTTATACCGCTCTCATTGGCGAATATAGTGGTGACAGGGTTGGTGAAGATATTATGGAAATAAAAAAAGTAATAATCTCCCCCTTTGGAAAGGGGGATTAAGGGGGATTTTGAAAATCTCCCCTGCCCCCTGCTTAAGGCACCTACTGTTGGTCTTTTTCAAAGAGGGGAATATAGAGGAACTATGACTGTTAATGAATTTGTAAAAAAGATACTTTTCATCGATATACTGCAGGGGCTTGCGCTTACATTCAAGCATATGGTTGCTCCTGCGATCACAAGGCAGTATCCGGATGAAAAAAGAGAGCCGGTTCCCGGCTCAAGAGGGCTTCACGCACTTGCAAGGAATCCTCTGTCAGGAAAGGAAAAATGTGTGGGCTGCGGTCTTTGCGCAGCAATGTGCCCTTCGCAATGCATACATATATATACAAGCGAGGGAGATGACCATAAGAAGGTTGTGGACAGATACGAAATAGAAGTGTTGAGATGTGTCTTTTGTGCATTGTGTGTAGAGGCGTGTCCTTATGGCGCTTTGGCGCTTACCGGGCATTTTGAATATTCCGGTTATACGAGGGAGGAATTTTATTACACGAAGGAGCGTCTTCTGGAAAATTGGGATAAATATATGGCAGGAGAAAAGGGAGAGGAATATTTCGAGAAATTCTGGAGGCCTAAATCCGTGGACTTTAAACCTGCTGTAACGGCTTTAAAGACAAAAGAAAGGGCGGGGCAATGAGCATATCCCAGGCCTTTTTTGCATACTTTGCCATCGCGATGACCATACTGTCTTTACTTGTGGTGACAAGAAAAAACCCTGTCCACAGCGTTATGTGGATGCTGGTGCTATTTGTTCATATAGCAGCCCTGTATCTCTTCCTTAATGCTGAGTTCATGGCTGCAGTACAGATAATTGTATATGCCGGCGCTATTCTTGTTCTGTTCTTGTTTGTTATTATGCTGCTTAATTTGCGGAGAGAGGAAACAGAGCTGAGATTTCAAAAGCAGTGGTTGTTCGGTATAGGGATCAGCGTGATCCTTGCGGTATTTTTAGTTTTGATTGGCAGCAATATTACAGTTACCCCGCCGCCGGGGCAGTACACAGTTGAGGCAATAAGATCAGAAGGCCACATGATGACTATAGGCAAGGTCCTGTATTCCGAATTTCTGCTGCCTTTTGAAATTGCATCATTAATATTGCTGGTTGCGATCATAGGCGCTGTGGTTTTGGCGAAGAAGAGGATAGAATAAAATGGTTCCATTAAGCTGGTACATAGTTCTTAGCGCCTTGATGTTCAGTATAGGCGTTTTTGGTTTTCTTTCAAGGAGAAACCTTATTGTTATTTTCATGTCCATAGAGTTAATGCTGAATTCGGTAAATATCAGCCTTATTGCCTTCAGTCATTATTTACAGTCCATGAGAGGGCAGATCCTTGTCTTTTTTGTTATTACTGTTGCTGCGGCCGAGGCTGCAATAGGTCTGGCGATATTGATAGCATTTTACAAAAATAATCCGACCGTTAAGGTGGATGAGATCAATTTATTGAAGGGGTAATAATGTAGGGGCAATTCATGAATTGCCCCTACTGGATTCCGCATTAGGTGCGGAACGACAAAAACAACGGCATGAACATAAGGAAAAGAAACATATGCTGAAATATACACTAATACCGTTACTGCCATTATTATCATTTTTGATCAATATCCTGTTCGGCAGAAATTTCATAAAGGACAAGGCGCACTGGATCGCAGTGCCGGCGGTTTTCGTTTCTTTTTTACTTGCAGTCAGCGCCTTTATGGATGTGCAGGCAGGGAACGTTATTAATATAAACATTTACAATTGGATCGTGTCAGGTAATTTTAATGTAACCATCGGCTTCCTTATAGATCAATTGACAGCAATAATGCTTATTGTTGTCACGTCCATAAGCACGCTTATATTTATTTACTCGATAGGGTATATGCATGGTGACGGAGGATATTACCGGTTCTTTTCCTATTTGAGCCTTTTTGTGTTCTCCATGCTGATGCTTGTTATGGCAAATAATTTTCTCCTCCTTTATTTCGGCTGGGAGGCGGTCGGGCTGTGTTCTTATTTCCTTATCGGTTTCTGGTTTCACAAGAAGTCGGCTGCGGACGCCGGCAAGAAGGCGTTTATCGTTAACAGATTCGGGGACTTCGGTTTTGGTCTCGGCGTGATACTTATTTATCTTACATTCGGAAGTCTTGAATATATGCAGGTCTTCAGTAATACAGGCATTGTTGCAGGTCAGACAATAAATCTCTTTGGGAACGAGGTCGATCTTATTACACTGATATGCCTGCTGCTTTTCTGCGGGGCTGTCGGCAAATCAGCGCAGATACCGCTGCATGTCTGGCTGCCTGACGCAATGGAAGGGCCGACGCCTGTTTCTGCGTTGATACATGCTGCTACAATGGTCACTGCCGGCGTCTTTATGGTTGCACGCTGCAACCCGCTCTTCAATCTTTCTCATACCGCAATGAATACTGTAGCGGTTGTCGGCGGAGTGACCGCAATATTTGCTGCCACTATCGCGCTGGTACAAAATGACATTAAACGCGTTATTGCTTATTCAACGGTCAGTCAGCTTGGATATATGTTTCTGGCCCTCGGGGTGGGTGCTTATTCTGCAGGAATATTCCATCTTTATACACACGCATATTTCAAGGCTTTGCTTTTCCTCGGTTCAGGAAGTGTTATTCACGCATTGCATGACGAGCAGAACATGCAGAAGATGGGCGGACTGAAAAAACATATGCCGATTACTTATGCGGTATTTATTATAGCCACTCTCAGCATTACAGGTATTCCGGGATTTGCGGGCTTCTTCAGCAAGGACGAGATACTGTGGCGGGCCTATTCGTCTGGAGAACTCGGTAAGTTTTTATGGCTGCTTGCTACTGTTGCAGCCCTTTTAACTGCTTTCTATTCCTGGAGATTAATATTCCTGACATTCCACGGCAAGTTCCGCGGGACCCATGAACAGGAGCATCATCTTCATGAGTCACCAAAAGTTATAACCGTTCCGCTGAGGCTGCTTGCCATTGGCGCGGTAGCAGCAGGATGGGTCGGTATTCCGCCGCTTCTTATGGAACATGGCGACAAGATCGGAGAATTCCTGGCCCCCGTGCTTGGACATCCCCACGGAGAAGGATCGCATGCTGAAGAGATGATGGTTATGGGTATGTCTATATTTGTTGCATTAGCAGGATGGTATATTGCGTATACAATGTATGTCAAAAATGCCGAACTGCCGCAGAAGATCGGTGCAAAGTTTCAGCCGATTTACAAACTGCTTTATAACAAATACTGGATTGATGAGATCTACAGCAAGATCTTTGTTCAACCTATAATTAAGTTGTCAGACAAGGTCATTCTCGGCTTCTTTGACGCAAAGATAATAGAGGGAGTAGTTAATGGGGTGCCAAACCTTATCGGCGCATTCAGCGGGAAATTCAGAAAAATACAGACAGGGCTTTTGTCCAATTACGGCCTTGTCATGGCAATAGGAGCGATAGTAATTATCGGCTTTGTGATTTTTTTGAGGTAATATATGGAAAATGTAATTATTAATCAACTGAATTATCCAATCCTTACATATACAGTATTTTTGCCTTTATTGGGCGCTTTGCTCTTGCTGTTCATTAGAAATGCAGCTCTTATAAGATGGACTGCGCTTATCGTGACCGGCGCTACTTTCATCATTTCACTGCCTCTGTTAACTGATTTTGACAAGACAACTCACAAAATGCAGTTTGTTGAAAAAAGCGCATGGATACCATCGTGGGGGATAAATTATTTTATCGGGATAGACGGCATCAGCGTCCTGTTTGTCTTCCTGACAACATTGCTCAGCATACTCTGTGTACTTGTGTCCTGGAAGGCGATTGAGAACAAGGTAAAGGAATTTCACATGGCAATCCTTACAGTGGAAGCAGCGATGCTTGGAGTATTTGTTGCCCTGGATTTCTTTCTCTTCTATATATTCTGGGAGGCGATGCTCATTCCCATGTTCCTTTTAATAGGAGTTTGGGGTGGTCCGCAGAGAGTATATGCAGCAACAAAATTTTTCCTTTATACGCTCATTGGCAGTGTGCTTATGCTTGTCGGCATTGTTGTGTTGTATTTCATCGGCGGTAACACCCTCGATATCTTAGCGCTGGGTGCTGTTCAGTACCCGGTTAAATTACAGTATTGGCTTTTCATGGCTTTCTTTTCAGCATTTGCCGTGAAGGTACCCATGTTCCCTTTTCATACATGGCTTCCCGATGCACACACGGAAGCGCCGACAGCAGGCAGCGTTATCCTTGCAGGCGTGCTTATAAAAATGGGGGCTTACGGATTTCTGAGATTCTCAATACCGATGTTTCCTGATGCAGTTAAGTTCTTTATGAAACCAATGCTGATATTATCTGTTGTCGCAATTATATACGGCGCGCTGGTATGTCTTGCGCAGAAAGACCTGAAGAGACTCATTGCATATTCCAGTGTCAGTCATATGGGTTTTGTTACTCTCGGCATTTTTGCGCTTAATTCACAGGGACTGGAAGGCGGTATCCTTCAGATGCTGAATCACGGTGTTATTACAGGTGCACTGTTTTTGATGATCGGGATTATTTATGAAAGGACGCATACAAGGGTGATCGCCGATTATGGCGGGTTTGCCGGCCTGGTTCCCTGGTTTGCCGGTCTTTTTATGATACTTACATTTGCTTCCATCGGTCTTCCGGGGACGAATGGTTTTATTGGAGAGTTTCTAATACTGTTCGGCGCCTTTAAGGCCCAGAAGATCTATGGTGTGCTCGCAGCGACAGGTGTGATACTCGGAGCTGGTTATATGCTATGGCTTTATCAGAGGGTCTTCTGGGAAAAACCAGGCGCAGACTGGACCTCAGGTGCTCATCCCGTGCGGGATCTGAATCTGAGAGAGATAGCTATATTAATTCCATTGATTGTGCTGATCTTCTGGATCGGAGTTTATCCGGATACCTTTTTGAGCTATATGCATGCATCCGTTGAGCATTTACTTGGGAATATTAACAAACGGTCTTATGCGGGACAGGGAGACCTGATAGCGCAGGGCATATTGGAGATTTTTAGATGAATATGGCGAACTATTTAGCTGAGATGACAATGATAATGCCTGAACTCACACTTATATTCGTTGCCTTGATACTTTTATTGCTCGATCTTGTTGTCAAAAAGAAAGAGGTCCTTGCTGCTGTGGGTATAGCCGGAACGCTTGTTGCATTGTACGGAACTTACAGATTGTTTGTATTTAATGTACCTCAAAGCGTCTTTGCCGGTATGTTTGTTCTTGACGGATATTCCAACTGTTTCAAACTCATTTTTTATTTCAATGTAATGCTGACAATTCTGATCTCCATTAAATACATGTATATAGAAAAAGCGGCTTTTGGAGAGTATTATTCACTGCTTCTTTTTTCAACTGTCGGGATGATGCTAATGGCGTCCGCCGCTGACCTGATAGTTCTATACCTCGGACTTGAATTGATGGCCCTTTCCACTTATATCCTTGCCGGACTTATGAGAAAGCAGCCGCGTTCAAATGAAGCCGCATTAAAATATTTTTTCCTCGGCGCTTTTTCATCGGCATTCCTTCTTTACGGAATTTCTCTAACATACGGCCTTACAGGCACTACTAATCTCAGGGAGATAGCGGTAGCTTTGCAGACATTAAAACTTATGGAAAATCCGGCCGTCTTCCTCGGTCTGATATTTTTGATAGTTGCTTTTGGATTCAAGGTAGCTCTGGCCCCGTTCCACATGTGGGCGCCTGATGTGTATGAAGGCGCTCCTACATCTGTCACGGCATTCATGTCTGTTGGCCCAAAGGCAGCAGGGTTTGCAGTCCTGGGCAGGGTTTTATTTGAAGCCTTTGGAGGGATGCAGGTGCAGTGGAGCGTCATATTGATACCGCTTGCCGTTATCACTATGGCTGTGGGAAGTATCACGGCCCTTGCACAGACGAATATAAAAAGGATGCTTGCTTACAGTTCAATAGCGCATGCAGGATACATGCTGCTTGGGATCATTACCGGCACGCCTGAGGGGCTTGCAAGCACAGTAAACTACCTGATGATATACATGTTCATGAATATCGGCGCATTTGCGATAGTTATAATGCTCAGAAGGGAAGGATTTCAGGGTGAAAACCTTGACGATTACATGGGACTTGCAAAAAACCATCCGCTTGCATCAGTGCTGATGCTGATCTTTATGTTCTCTTTAACCGGCATCCCGCCGACAGCCGGCTTTATAGGAAAGTTCTATATATTTATGGAGGCTATCAAGTCAGGCCATACATATCTTGCGATTATAGCGGTTATGTTCAGCGTCATCTCGGCTTTTTTCTATTTGAGGATTGTTATATATATGTATATGAAAGATCCAAAAGAGGAAGTGACGCTGACCGTTTCTCCTTCCCTGAGTTTTGCGCTCGCAATCACAGCAATTATGGTTTTAATCATCGGTATTTTCCCGTCATTTCTACTTAATCTGGTAAGAGCTTCGATTCTGGGGTAGAGGGTGTTCCATCTTTCCCCGTGCCTCCATGTCTCTGTGGTTACTTCATGTTATTTAACTTTTTTACGAATGAACAAAATTTAAGATTTTCAGTGGAAATGATATAATTTAGGGTATGACAAGGAACGAAGCAGTTGCATACAGAAAAGCACCTTTGCGTGATACTGCTACAAGCCTATCATGATATATTCACCACGGGAGGTGACCACCTATGGAAGTTAAAGCGGTTGCTATGGTTCGCAAAATAAGAGATAAACACTACGAGCAGACCAAAACTCTATCAGTAGAAGAGCAGATCAAGTTTATAAGAGATAAGTCCCGAAAGCTGCAGGAGAAGCTGAAAATTCAGCGTACATCGACGACAGTCAAATGAATCTTTCTGACATGAACTCGCAACTTATTTTAAAGTGAAAAAAACTGTCCCCAATAAAGCTGGGGTTGGAAACTGAGTTTTGCGCTTGCGATCACAGCAATTATGGTTTTAATCATCGGTATTTTCCCGTCATTTCTACTTAATTTGGTTAGAGCTTCGATCCTGGGATAGAAGGTTTTCCCATTTTCGATTGTGTCGATAATCTTTACTTTTTAAAGCGTTTTCCGTTGAATGTGTTAAGAAAGTTTACGTGTTATTAGGAAATTAAAAAACCACTATTCAATAAAATCAGAGAATTATAAACATGGCATATAATTTGCAATTATACTATAGAATTATTTTTTTAAATCCTATCCGTTGTCTTTTTGAAGGGGGCATGTTCGTGGCATCATATTTGCGAAGACAGACAGACAGACAGACAGAATCTCTTATCAGAGAAATAATATAAACAAAAAGGGCGGTCCGGTTTTTCGGAACGCCCTTTTTGTTATGGATACGACATTAATACTGTAGCCGCTAAGCTACGTTATCAGTTACCTTCTCAAGGGGAAGATTTTCAATGCTGATATTAACAAGGTCTGATATATCTAATTTATCGCTTGCATCAAGGATTTCAAGCCCTACAATGTGGCCCTTTTCATCAAGGTCAACAATAACTCCTTCCTCAATATCCATGAATCAGCTATGTTAGCCTCTCTGAGCTTTATATACAGCGCATCAATGTTTTTACTGTATTCTATTTTCATTGCGTCACCTCCTGAATGGTTTCTTTTTCATTGTAACAGTAATTACAAGAATATAGTCGAGTTCCTCTTTAAAAGTGACCCTGAGATATCTTCCATTAATAAATTTAAACGCATTTGTTCTGTCTTTTATGCTCAGCTCACTAACGTCAGGATTTTCAATAGCGGACTCTGCTTCATCTTCTGCAATAGCGCGTTCCTTCATGCGCTTTTTTGCATGACGGTCATATTAACAGGTTTCATCCTAAAAAAAAGAAAAAGGCGGACGTTATGCGTGCTAAGGCTGGAAAAGGGCAGGATTATCTTCTGAATTTCAACAATAAATACGCTACAGTTAAAGGGAGGTACAGTCATGAAGACTTTTTTTAGGTTGGTCCTGATTTTGGGGTTTTTGTTTTTTGCGGCCTCGGTTTGGACCGCAGAGGCTATTTCCGTACCCTTCGACAACACGGCAGATGAGATAGACAACTTTTCCGGATGTGTTCAGTCCACCTCCAATATAGTCTCATGGTGGTGTGCAGAGGATAATGCCAGTGACTCAATGATAAAGAACCACATTATTTGGAGGAGCTTATGAGAACAATTCACAGGTCATCGTCTAATGATTGCGCTATTAACTGTGACCACAAAGAAAAACTCAATACTACAATAGACTTTAGGGCGATTATGTCCGAGGTTGTCAAAGGCATTAAAAACCTGCCCTACAAAAACTTGATGTTTTATAGCCTGCTGGTTCTGATCGGTACATTGATCATGATGAAAGGCCAGGCGGAAGGAGTTACCAAAAAGGCAAAGCCAAAAACCCCCCTGGTTTACAAAATCAGCCCTAATAAAAACCTGAAAGCTGTGGACTGGACCAAAATTTTCCTAAATAACCTGAACGCGACAAGCATCGAAGCCAGCAATCTTAGCGTGAAATTCGACACGACGGAAGCGAGTGGCATTAAAGACCTAAAACTGAATAAAGCCAGAGGCAAGATCATAAAGCTTTCTTTTAAAGCGCAGGTGCCGGATTTGGGCTTGAGTAATGGCGAGAGCAAAAAGGTGGGCGTGGTGGTTAGCATTGACGGCACGCAAATCCAAAGCAGCAAGAGATTTGCCACGGTGACTATAAAAGGCACAGAAACCTATTTGTTAAAGCTGGACAGTATTGCGGCGGTTTTAAACGGCCCGCCCAACAAGACACTCTTTACCTTGAGCGACTCCACCCATATCAGCAAGATATTTACCTATCACTGGAATAACGGAAATGGGGACACGCCGGGAACTATTGGGTTAAAGAATACGGCGACGGAAGCGGTGATAGGAACCTGGAATGTTGTAGCCAGAAAAAGCGTTGATTCCACTCTGGGAGCAAAATGGCCTAAGAAAGCAAACGGGCCTCCTTACCTCTATTGGACAGTCAAACCCAATGTAGATATTCCAGCAGGTACTTACGAAGTAGTGGATTCAAACCCTTCCACGTGGTCCTATAATTCGGATACAGGGAATATGGGAATTGCGTTCGTTTACGGGTGGAAGCTCACCGGAAGTGGAGGAGATCCCTACGGTGTTTCCCCTGTAGTGGCCGGAACCACAACACCTAAAATAAAAACAATTACCTCATCGCCGGGTAAGGAAACGACGATTACATTAACCGATGGCACCAAGGTTAACGCTCCTTCCCTGAGCGAAACATTTACCATGACGGCTAAAAGGCAAACCAATACAATAAACCTGTTAGATAACAGTTTGAAATCAACCGGAAGCATGAGGGTAGTAACCTTTGATAATCTTCATCTCGATACGGAGTTTTTCCCAGTTACAATAACCTTTCCATCAGCAGAGTACGGTTTAATTAACAAAGATACACTTGCTGTGGCAAGGATTGCGGATGTGATCATAGATGGTGAATTGAAGAAAGATTATTTAAGTCTCCTCTCTGCAGATGTTGACAGTTCCGGGACAATAACTGCCACGGATATTTTTCTTCCAATTACAAATGGGGTTACTCTCTCATCTTCTGTGAAATCCGGAGTGAGCGGTTTACAATATCAAACGGCAGAAGCGATAGAAATAGCAGTCAAGTATGTTCTGGTAACCATTCAGGGAAATATTAACTGGAATCAGCCGGCCTCATTGGTCAGGATGATACCGGATAGCAACTTGCCAGAAAAAAGAAAACCCATTGATAAGCTGAGTGCGGCAGATAAAGAAAAAGAAGAAAAAAGGTGCATAAGAAATGTCATAGTTTTAGTGCATGGCCATAACGAGGCTGAGAAGACCGGGGGGCAGCTCTTCTTTGACAGCGATGCGGAATCGCCATGGTTTTTCAGCTATAAAAGAGATGTCTGGACCCCTATTTATGACACCTTCATAACAAAGTATGACAAAAATGGCCAGTCAAGTTGTACAGTCTTTTATGAATACATCTATCCTTCGTGGCGATCTGCTTTTGACTATTCAGGCCCAGACCTGGCAGCACAACTCAAGAGCGAGTTGAAGGGCTTATTGTCGTCCAAGGATGCTGACCCCAACATTCTTATAGTCGCCCACTCGATGGGTGGACTGGTTGCCCGCTTGGCGATACAGCAGTTTGATACTGACTTTCATAAGGCATTCCAATCGCTTGTTACCTGGGGGACACCACATCGTGGATCCGCTCTCGTATCTTTCTCATATGTGCTTACGTCTCCCATTCCCTACCTTATAAAAGGATTTGATCCTGCCACTCAGATGGGTTATGCGAAATATGCTGTGGAAACCTACCTGCAAATTGATACGCCCGGCACCAGAGACCTGAGATGGGACAATTCCCGCCCATTATCCCTGAGTGAATTATTCAACCCGCCGGTTAAGACCGGGGCAATAGGAGTATACCGATTAGATAACGGCACAAGGCTCTATAGCGAAAAAACCAGGTTGTTCAATGAGAATGATGTCTATGGCTCCCCATCCCTTAATGGCGAAAACAACAAGTGGGGAGGTTTAAAGTACAATTTTGCCTATGGCATAACAACCAAGTATGCCCCGAAGGATGGACTCGGTGGCACTGCAGCCGGCGCTACCATGACACGATCCCTCATAGCAACTCCTGAACAACAATATTTAGGAGTGAATATTAATGAGGGTGACGGGGCGGTTCCTATAACCAGTATGGCTGCAGAAGGCCTTGTCGGGTACAGGTGGTATTTGGGCGATACTGATCACGAAGAGTATTATGGAACAGAGAAAGGCCCCGCTGTTGCCGATTACACGTTTGGATGGCTCAGGATATTCTTAGGTACCCAAAAAGATGTCTTCAAATGCGACCCCTTCATTACTTCATTGTCACCCACAGAGGGCGCCACCGGCAGCCAGGTAACCATAAAAGGGAGATGCTTTAATGACAACGCGGACAACAAACTTACCGTCTCTTTTGGTGGTACAACAGCAGATACAATACAAGTGACAAGCTGTAATGAGATTAACGCGACCGTACCTGAGGGCGCAACAACAGGTGATGTTGTGGTTACAGCCAATGGTGTGGCGAGCAATGGAGTGAAGTTTACTGTGAGTTTAGGCCCGGTGATTACGTCGCTTAATCCGTCTTCCGGACAGATAGGAGATACCGTTACGATCAGCGGCACTGGATTTGGGGCAGCGCTGCAGTGGGGCAGCAGGGTAACTTTCAACGGGACCGCCGCCTCTACAACTTCCTGGTCCGACACTTCGATAGTGGCAACGGTCCCCACCGGGGCTACAACAGGTAATGTAGTTGTGACGGTC
>JAGVGM010000202.1 GCA_020057065.1 Thermodesulfovibrionia bacterium | reverse complement strand
TCATGTCCCCTTTTGTTCTTGTCACTTTCACTTTTTACTTTCAACTCCGCTGAAAGCGGGCCGTCGCAATCCTTTATTCATCAAGTCTGAAATTCTCTCAGTTTTCAATCCGGCAGTTTTAACCTTAGCCATGCAATACGTCGCAATCCTTTATTCATCAAGTCTGAAATTCTCTCTTGTTATTTTGTACCGGATTGTTAGGCGCGCAAGAAGCCCCAAAAGTCGCAATCCTTTATTCATCAAGTCTGAAATTCTCTCGTAGTAAAAGGAGTTGGAATCCATACAGTCATGTCGGGGTCGCAATCCTTTATTCATCAAGTCTGAAATTCTCTCAATATGATCACTTTGAGCGTACCAACGGCCATTTGGAGTCGCAATCCTTTATTCATCAAGTCTGAAATTCTCTCTCACAAACTACGGTTCGATTCTATCGTGGGATGTCGTCAATGTGTGTCGCAATCCTTTATTCATCAAGTCTGAAATTCTCTCGGCACCCATTTTTTTATAAGTAATATCAGCGAGTTTTTACCCCATTTTTTGTAACCTCTGGTTATCAACAGTTCGGACATGTTCATGATCCTCCTTTCTACAATTGTCAAAGATCAAATTATCAATTGGCTATAACGGGTTACATCAAAAACTGTAACCTCAGCCGGTTTTTACACTTTTTAATAGCTCCGTTAACACGTTAAATAATATAGACATCCTCATCTTCGGTCAATTTGCCCCTGCCGAAGATTTTTACAACTCCTTTGCATTTCGCACAGAGAGTGTAAACTCTGACGCTGTCTTCTTCAGAGATGATCCTGCTGATTTTTGCAGTCATTTTCTCAAGATCTTTATCATTAATTATACACTCAAAGACACTGTATTGCACCCTTGTGCCGAAGTCACGGAGAGTTTTAGAAATCCTCAATCTCTTTTTATCGTCAGTTATATCATACGAAACAATGTAGAGCATATCTATGTCTCCAGCATAAAAGGAGTATACTCTTTTTCTCCTTTTATAAATCCAGCAAGCTTCTCCGCCTGTGACCTGAAGCATTTTCTAAGAGTTGTATTTTCTCCGGTATCAGAGTGTTTGAATTCACGGTTCAAGTATTTTTCATATTCGGTAAAGTATTTCTTCATGGCCTCTCTTTTTAAATAAACGCTTCCGTCTTTTGGGTTGGTAAAAAAATTATAATGGTCAAGCATTCTGTTATTTACAAGATACAAGGTAAACCGGTCCACCGAGGGTCTGAATTCTTCCTGTATATCATTGGCGAGTGAAGCCCTTCCGTACTCCACAGTATGAAAATACCCAAGATAGGGATCAAAGCCGAGCCCGTCCAGCAGCGATGATATTTCATTGAATATAAGCGTGTATCCGAATGACAGCAGGGCATTGACAGGATCGGTTGAGGGATGTTTCTTCCTCCCTGCAAACGTGAGGCTGCCGAGCATCATCTTTCCAAAACCGCTGAAATATGACTTTGCAGCGCTGCCCTCTATTCCCAACAGGGAAGGGACTGATTCCGCAGCTTTAATACTATTCGCTGATGACTCAATAAATGTTATCTCTCCGGACAGGTCTGTTTCAGGATGGTTTACGGAAAACGACTTCATTACTGCAAGGCAGTTATTCAGTTTCCCTTTGACAAAGGCTTTTGAAAGGTCCAGCCTGAATGATTCATCATGATACTTCCCGAACTGCGCTATTCTCAACTCGATATTTTTTGTGAAAGGCGATGTAAGCTGTCCAATAAGTTTGCCGCTTCTTGTCAAAAGCGCCATTTCGATACCATGTTCAAACAACTCATGCACAGCCTGTGTGGTAAACTGGACATTGCCGAATATCAGGACAGCATTTATCTTGCTGCACTGGACTTCAAGCAACACTTCGTCATCCTTTTGCACAATGAGCCTGTCGCCGGTTTTGCGAAGAGTCGAACCCTGTTCTGTAAGATATAAATTTGCCACATTAATTACCAGTCATAACAACAGTGATCAGTCATAAGTCACAAGTCAAAACAATAGTCATCAGTGACAAGTCACAAGTCAAAACAACAGTCATAAGTCAAGAAGCCCCATCGGATATTTTATAAATCATAGATGTCAGCATTGCTCTGACTTCAGAATATCCGTTTTCCAATTCTTTATGATTTTTTCCATCAATAAAACCCTCTTCTAAACTCAACAACAACCAATAGTCCGTTTCGCCTGCTTCCCTTCTGGCTATGGTCAATGAATTCTGAAAAACCTTTCCCTTATTTCCACCGAAACCTTCGGCTATATTAGCAGGAACGGATGTTGCTGACCGAATAATTTGCTGCTTAATTATCCGTGCTTCATCTGTCCTCGGAAACTTTCTGCATACATCAAGAACTTTCCTTGCAAATGCATGCGCCTTTTGCCATACAATTAAGTCCCTGTAACTTCTTATCCCTTTTTGCATGTCCCCATCTCCTTAATTTTTCATTTTTGATTTTGCACTGTTGACTTATGACTCTTGACTTGTATTCTTGACTTGTGACTCTTGACTGTTTTTTTTGACTCATGACTTTTCACTGTTGACTTATGACTCTTGACTTGTGACTTGTCACTAATGACTTGTGACTTTCGTTTCACCATCCCCTTTTCTTCTTAAGATAATATGCGCTTAAATTCATCGGCGGAGGATAATAGAGCACCTTCCGCTCTTTCTTTGGCTTGTCAAACGGCACAAAAATCATGCTCCTCACAAAAGTAACTCCGAGATATTGAAAGCCGTGATCAAAGCTTACCACCTCTGAATCATCAAGTTTTAACAGCAAATCGTCCAGTTTTTTATTTACCTGTTCAAGGGATTGTACCGCCTTTTCCTGGCTTTTGCACAAAATCAGAAAGTCATCTGCAAATCTGACATACCTCTGTCCCTTCCTCAACATCTCTTCGTCCAGCTCATCAAGGAAAAGATTGGCAAGGATAGGGGAAAGAGGAGAACCCTGCGGAATGCCTTTATCTAATACCTTTAAATTTTCCCCGTCCCAAACCTCTGCCTTAATCCATGACCTTATGAGCCTGACGATTTCCACATCGTCAATGAATCTTTTGACCTTACCAATTAAGAGATCATGGTCAACACTGTCAAAGAAGGCGTCTATGTCTGCATCCACCACCCATCTATAACCGGAATCGTAATATTCCTTGATTTTATAGACCGCCTGCTTAACGGAATGTCCTTTCCTGAATGCAAAGCTGCATGCCTCAAATTCTTTTTCCAACACAGGCTCGATAACGTGAAAAACAGCAGTCTGAACTAATCTATCCTTAACCGTCGGAACACATAACGCCCGACCTTCGTTATCGCCTTTGCCTTTATCCACAATGATCTTTAAAAGCGGAAGGGGCGAGTATTGCTTGTGTTTCAGTTCATTCGCAATTTCGGAGAGATTCTTCGGAAGGTCAATTTCAAACTCTTCAATTGTCACCCTGTCCACCCCGGCACAGCCGTGGTTTTCCTTCACCTGGAGGAAGGCGGTGGAGAGGGACGGGAAGTTGGTGATAGAGTTAAGCATAATTATAACGAGCGCTTATGTTACAGAGTTTCATAACAAAAACTTGACACACAGTCCGAATACACATACAATAAAAGCATATCGAGGAGGTGCATAATATGCGTGCAACACTAAACATACCCGACGATCTCCTTTCTAAAGTGCAGGAAGTTACGGGAGAAAAATCCAAGACAAAAGCTATTACTATCGCTATGCAGGAATTCATCAGACAGAAGAAAATAAAGGAGCTGATTTCGCTCAGGGGGAAGATACACATTGATTATGACTGGGAGAAGGAAGAAGAGCTTGAGATGAAAACCCAAAAAGAAAGGGAAAGACTTCATGGAAGAAAAAAGTAAAGGTGTCCTGGCTGATACAAGCGTATGGATAGAATTCTTTAAGACGGGATCAGCGACAGGCAAAAAACTTGAAGCGCTCATTATTAAAAACTCCGTGCGGATATGCGGCGTTATTCTTTTTGAACTTATGCAGGGTGTAAAATCGGGACCTGAAAAATCAAAAATATCGGATGCATTATCGAACATCCGATATCTTGAGATGACTAAATCCCTGTGGCATAAATCAGCAGACATATCTGCGTCTTTAAAGAAAAAAGGATTGACCTTGCCTCTGTCGGACATCTTCATTGCTTCCATTGCCATTGAACATAACCTCTCCGTGTTTACTCTCGACAAGCATTTTGAACAAATACCTGGAGTGACTATTTATAAAACAGGTTCATCTCTAATTTAGCGACCTTTTTTTTCGAAAACGTTTCAACATCCTGCACAACTTCGTCAAACAAAGTCATCCCCTTTTGCCATACCTTAAACTCCCTGAAATCTTTCATACCATGTCCCCTTTTTCTTTCACTTTTTACCTTCATCTTTCAACTCCGCAATAGCGGGCTGTCGCAATCCTTTATTCATCAAGGCTGAAGTTCTCACACAATTAATTACTTTTTGATAATGGTTACGGTAATATTTACCTTCCCGCATCCTTTTGATTTAAAGCCGCCCATGACATTCTCACCGTTCAGCAAGTTAATTATGAACTCGGCTATTAATTCATCATAGGTCAACTCCATAAATTTTTTACTGTATTTTACGCTTCGTTCGTTTAGCCAACTATCAAGCCGGTCACTGTCTTGTATTTTCCTCTTCTGTCCCAATTTCCAGCCGTTGAGACTGTTATCAGTGAGTACCTCAAGAATTCCGTTAAATACAGTGTGATCAGCCATTATCTGATAATTCCTGTTTGTCCTGTCGACTACTGCGTCTTTAGCCCTATCAGCGCGTACAGAATATAGCTCATCGGGCCTACTTTCAGTATACAGATATGGTACTCTGACAAATCCGTTGAGGCCATTTGCTCCCAGGAAATAACAGACTGGACATATGGGACTAACTCTTTTACGAGCGTCTTCAGAAGAATAATGACAGGCGCCATTGGGCTTGTACTTACCATCTTTTATTAATATTTTCTCATCAGCCGATAACGTATTCTCCGAGGATGGGATGCAAGGCTTCATCAAATCATTTCCTCCGTATGTGTCGATCAGATATTCCTCAAGCCTGTTTCTCAAAAATCCTTTCAGAGTCGGCCCTTGTACGACGACTTTGCCGCCAATCATAGCAACTGGATTGTCAAAAGCCGACATTACATCTTTTGACGTGCCAATACGGAAAGGGTCCACCGTCACCAGCGCTATCGAAAACTTTTTAAAAGACTTCATGAGATTTTCCCTCCTTTTCTATAAACTGTTAATATTGAATTTAACTTGCCGATTATGTATGACTTCGTGCTCACGTCGAGACTTTTTGAGACATGCAGCCGATCCAGCAGGCGCAGTATTATTTCATTCTTTTTTAATTCAAATTGATTTCCTTTGGGCGTCATTTTGCCGGCTATGAATATCCGCGCTGTTTCATAGCCGCTCTTTTCGAATACCCTTCTGAGATAGTCAAGTTGATTGCTGCTGAAAAAGTCGCCTTTCCAATCGGGCCTTAAGTTATACCTTGTTACTTCCCCATCAATTTCGCATAGGATAGACTCTATCACCTCATCTGTTGTTCGTATTTCGGTCACTTTATCACCTCCACCAAAAAGTTATATGCATTTCTTAAAATCGTATTTTCAAAAATAGCCTTCTGATAATAACCATCATAGTCGGAAGTCCGCTTGAACAGATAGCCGAAATATGGCTTGATTATATTTGACTGTGTCATGCCGAATTGCGACAGCGCTTCATCTTCGTAATATATGCGCGATAAAAAAACGCCGTCTCCCTTCAATACCTGAGGTTCAAATTCTTTGTCGCTGATAAATTCGCATTTGCCGAACCCCTTAGATTTGAGGCCACCGAGATAGATGGCATCTCCCAACAAAGCCGGGGAGTAAAAGTCATCTGTCTTCTTAATAAACATTTCTCCCTTCACGTTAGTCAGATACTCAATGGTTATCGGTAACTTGGCGGTATTTATGGCAGCATCATACGGTGCTACTGCCATATAGTTTTTTTCATATGAGGTAATTTTGCCGATGGCGTGAATATTCTTATTTTCGCCAAGCAGGGCTGCAATCGCACCAGTAAGAGTAGAGTAGGGTATAGGGAGTATACCTTCCGTGCGAAACTTCCCCTTGTATTTAGCATGAAGAGGCGATATGAGAGGCTTAAAAGTGCCTTTCTTTGTCCGCTCTCCTATGTAGAGCAGTTCCGATCTAAAATTCAACTTATAATATTTGCCTATCATCAGTCTTCCTCAGTATAAAATGACGTAAAGGTGTGACTATTGATTAACGCCGGAATGTTATCGGCGTTGTCGTATTCAATTCTGATATAACCTGCCAAATCAGCGATTATTTGTGTTCCTCGTTCCACGATCATTATCATCTTTTTACGGTTTCCCATGGCGAGACCAAGCTCCAGAGTAACATTCGGATTGGGAAGGTGTCGATTTTGATCATCAGTCATGCACTTGTTTAAAATATACACGCCGAACTTCGACGACATTATGAGACGACAGACCTGACATAGGATGGTCTTGCTTTCAAAATCGCCTTTAGCTATAACGGACTCTAACTCAGGTATTTTTAATTTGAAAGCCTCTCTAATTTTACCCTCAATGTCCTCATTGACAAACGGAAATGCTATGAAAAAGAAGTTGCCTGCTGGAATAAATTCATTACACTCGCCATCATGAATTGAGCAGAACAACTTAGAATCAACGTCGTCAGGAAGTTCTATGCTATTAATTCTCATAAAGATATCTCTTAATGATCTATAATTCCGGCCATAGGTAGTTCTTAACAATTGATGCAGATAATCAAAGTCCCCGATATTTGTTTTAATCCAGATTTCTTTTTTGGGGTTGCCGGAGTCATCGAATAGCCCGCTCTCCTTCTCAATGGTCACTATATCTACCACGCGCTCAAACACATCTTTATCCTTCTTTGAAGCTAAGCTGAGATATTTCAAAAAGACTTCGCAAAAATCTTGAACATCTGGCGATGACATCTCAAGCCGATCATGGTCTATCAAAGTTCTAACAACCCTCGTCAACAATTTCTTATCAGGCATATCTATGAAATCACGAAAATGCAATGCAACATAACTGTTAAGAATAACAAACGATTCATTAACCGCGCGCTCGTATTCTTCGAGGCTTAGGTAAAAGTCCCTTCTTCCATCTTCGGCTAACGCATTAATGCAGGCTATAATGCTTTCCTCATTGCCATATAGCCGAAAGTAATTATTTATACACTTAGTGATTTTCCCCAAATTACTATCGCAGATAGCATTTTCTATATCGGCGATGTCCCTGATGATGAGGTCGCTGGGCGTCATTTCTTCCCCGTCAGTTTATAAAAATTAATTAATTGCTGAATATCATAATGCTGGTTTTTTATCCCATGGAATATCTCATCCTGCGACTTCTTGTTATTAAAGATTTCGGTATTGATGAGAAGGTCTGATTTTGTTTGATCGCCGATTTCCACCAACTTGTGCAGAAAGGTTGATATCCTTCTTTGTCTGAAGTCTAAGTTGCTTAATGTTTGATATTGAGAATAATCCATCATCAGTTCGAAGTGTCGCACAACAAGAACATTTAACAAATTCCTTTTCTCTTGATTCAAATATCGCCACGCCTCAAAAAAAGGAAACTTTATGTTGGAAATGGTTACTGAAACACTAATCGGGAACACTGCTTTTTTATTTTTCCCGTCATCTGACATGTTCTTGCTGTCATGATGCCCTTTGAACTGCGGGAAGAACGCTACATATGTATCTGCAAAGGCTTTTATAACATCTGCTATTTCCGAAATATCATCAAACCTAAGACAAATAAAGTTGCCAAGGATTTCAAACTCATTAGAAACGCCTGTCTTTTCATCAACCTTACTGAACTTGCCTTGATTAATATTGTTTCTTACGGCAGTCAGAAATTCTCTAAATTTATTCAGAAATTCATAGATAATGGAAAAGCCAATATTCTCATCGTTGAACCTGTCCTCATATTTTTTTAATGGGAATTCTCTCAATAATATTTTTTTGAATAATTCATTCAAGAGATTTAAGTTTAGGTCAATTTTAATAAAACAAAGCCTGCTGTCGGGTCTTTCTCTTTCCCACTTTGCAATCTTAAAGCCGATGCCATGAGGAACCTTTTCGCCCTTCTCAATTGCCTCATTAAATTTTCTTTGAGTATCTCTTATTTCAAAGCAGGTTCCACACAGACATTCGTGTATTTTGCCCTTCTCTTCTTCGGGATTAAACTTCCAAAAAGTCTTAGTTGACTCTGCCATATTGCAGAGTTCACAGAGTTTTGCATTATATGCCTCTATATGCTCTTCGCCCAATTTATCGAATTTGGGAGATATCTTTTCATTAAGCGTCGGATAGAATGTGAATTCAAATTCCTTAAACAATTTTTCATAACCTTCCAGGAAATTCTTTTTAAATAATCTTGTTCTGCTGAAATTACCCTCAATATAATAATTTGTTGTAAATTGCTCTATGCCCTGCAACTTTTTTTCTATATAATTTTTCATATCCTCTTTGGGGTCAGGGATGACAAATATCGCTTCGTCGTAAAGTGAGTATAATTCCTGCGCTCCTGCATAATGATCTGGAAGGCTTTTGATAATTTGATTAATCTTCTTGATAATTTCAGTATCTGCAATTCTGGAAAGACTCTGATTGGCAAATAGTTTCAGTCTGATAAAGCATATTGAAAGCCCCTCTTTGCAATCGTTCTTGCTATTGTTTCCCTGAATAATCGAACTTATTTTACGTGCTTCAGCAATACTATCAATTCTGTCAGGGACTTTAAAATAATCACTATTTTTGTTGAGAAAATGAAACCATCTTTCCGTTAATTCGGAATGGGTCATTAAAGATGCAAAGGGACATTGCCATGCATGTTCGCTTCTTTGTTTTATTTGTTCTTCTTTGTTCGCAAAGACTGTGCTTATATCTGGTGAGCTTACAATGTCCTGTAAGATTGTCACATCATCCGGTTGTTTGCCTCTACATTCATTGACTTCTTTATTTAACCAGACATGATATGTATTCCAGATAGACTCCTTTTTACGGCCCTTCCTATAACCTATATTCAATTTTCTTGATATTACTGATGCCTTCACATCGGCAATCGCTATGAATAAATCCTCCTTTGTTCGATAAAACTCATTAGAGTTACAACAGTGCTTATCAGCATCCCATCTGAAAACACAGTGATGCTTTAATGCCCAAAAGCCGTTTGCTTTCTTGATCTTCTCGAATAAGGCTTTATCATCTATGCAATCCGGACAGTAGTGTATTTTTTTGCCTTTGTACCTGTCGCATAGCTTTAATAAGTCATGCTCTTTTGAGAAATATTTAGACATGCATCCCCACATCATGCAGCAACGCCGCCAGTATTACCGTCTGATATTCTCTTTGATCAAAACCATTCATATTCATTTTCCTTTTAATATTTTCACCGTCTTCCGGTGTTTCAAGACCTTATCTCCGTGGACCAGCAGTATATCTTCCTTCCCGGCAAGCTCGACCATTCTTTGAGTAAAGCCGCTTTTGCTGAAAAGAATATACCTGTTATTTCTCTTTTCATTTTGCCAATCAACAAGCCGTGATTTTCTGACAAGCTCACGATAAATGTCCTCTCCGACTTTTTTATTGCTCCACTTGCATTCTCCAAAATATACGGTTGCCGTCTCTTCGTCAAGCGCAACGAGGTCTATCTCTTCATCCTTTGACCACCATTTGCCTATC
>JAGVGM010000337.1 GCA_020057065.1 Thermodesulfovibrionia bacterium | reverse complement strand
TTCTGTTTTTTTTGTTTGGTGATAAATTATAACAGATTTAGAGTCCTCTGAACCTCAAATAATTTCCTTCATTTTATGACTTTTGCAATTGGCTCAATATATAATTCTTATTTAATTGTCTGTTTTTTCCGATAAGAAAAAGTAAAAATAAATTTCCGAGGAGATTTTGCTGATATGAGAGAGATCCATTTTACAAGGACCAACGGCCTGATCGATGACGCTGTTGATGAATTGATCAAAGTTGCCGGTGGCATTAAACATCAGGATATTGTGCGGGAAATGATCCTGGCCGCTTTAAAGGCCGGACAGGAGGCGAATAACAGGGCTGACATGAAGTTCATGAATACTACCATGAAGGAGATGAGGTTTACGGGTAAAATATTCGGGCCGTACCGCACCGTCAGGAAGGTCACGGTCTTCGGGTCTGCCCGGACGCAGCCTGACGAACCAATATACAAGATCGCTCAGCAATTCGGTAAAAAACTTGCCGGGGCAGGCTACATGGTCATTACCGGAGGCGGGGGCGGGATCATGCATGCGGTTAACGAAGGGGCCGGGCCCGGGCATTCCTTCGGTGTGAACATTTCACTCCCGTTTGAGCAGAAACCAAATCCTGTTGTGATGGGAAATCCCCGCCTTATAACATACAAATATTTCTTTAACCGGAAGGTGGCTTTTCTTAAGGAAGCTGATGCGGTTGCGCTTTTCCCCGGGGGCTTCGGCACACTGGATGAAGCGATGGAAACACTCACACTCCTGCAGACAGGAAAACATAACCCGCTGCCTTTGGTCCTCGTTGACGAGCCGGGGGAAGGTACTTACTGGAAACGTTTTAAAGAGTTTCTCGAAAAAGAGCTGCTTGACCAGGACTATATCTGTAAAACCGATTTTGATTTTTTTGAATGTGTTGATTCAGTGGATGAAGCGGTAGCAAGGATAAATCATTTTTACAGGCGTTACCACAGTTTGCGGTATGTAGGCAAGAAAACGGTTATACGTCTTTCATCCCTGATAGACGATTCATCTGTCCATGAACTGAATAAGCAGTTTTGTGATGTCCTTTTGCCCGGGGGTAAAATCTATCTTTCTGATCCTCTGCCTGAAGAGGAGAATGAAATAGAGATTGCCCATCTGCCAAGACTTGTACTGGATTTTAATTTAAAGGACTTTGCAAGACTGAGAAATCTTATTGATGAGGTTAACAGGCTTTAATTTATTGTAAAATTAAACTCTGCTTATAAAATACCTGGTGCGTCATTCCCGCAAGCGAAGCGCGTCGGGAATCCTTATGGAAAAGGATTCCGGACAAGCCAACAGTAGGCCGGACGGAGCCGCCGGAATGACAGAAAAACGGTAAAAATCGACTTTATGAACAGTCTCTGATTAGAGTAAATTATGACTAAACTAAGGGTATTCATTGCTGACAGTACGGCATCTTTGAGGCAAGTTATCAAGTACGCGCTGGAAGATCATTTCCCTGGCGTTGTTACTGAAATGGCAAATAACGGGAAGAACATTCAGCAGAGACTGGATAGTACCAGCTATGACCTTATAATTTATGAAAAAGAGATGCCGATGCTTGACGGAAATACCCTGCTGGAGTGGTTAAGAAACCACGAAAAACTGAAAAAAACCCCTTTTATATTAATGTCTGCCGACAATGACGAAGTAAGCCTGAAAAAAGCGATACAGTTAGGGGCAGATGCCTATCTTCTTAAACCGTTCAAGGTCGATAATCTGGTCAAAAAAGTTGCTTCTATAGTGAACAGGCTCAACAGCAATAGATCTCAATAGAGGACCTTGCTCCTGATAAGAAAAAAGAGCTTGAACAGTTTTTATCTTTTTTAACTCCCTGATTCATATCCCCTTCCGTATATAGTGGTCATTTCCGACAGCCTTTTGACAAGTGAAGGCGTGATTTGCTCAGGCGTTAATCTCCACTCCCAGTTATTGCTTGTGCTTGCAGGCAGATTCATCCGGTCTTTTTCCCCGAGTCCCAGAAGGTCCTGCATAGGTATAATCACCATGTTTGCAACTGACATCATCGCAAGCCTTATTATTTCATGGTGCACGGTCTTGTCTGTAACTTCTCTTCCCAGATAGTCATAAAGCTTTTTTTTGCCTTCGTGGTCCAGTTCCTTCTTGAACCACCCTTTAATAGTGTTATTATCATGGGTCCCCGTATAAACGACACAGTTTTGAATATGGTTGTGCGGGGCATAGGGATTTGTGCGGGGGTCTCCATTGAAAGCGAACAGCAGCACCTTCATGCCCGGGAATTTGAATTTTTTCATGATCTCTTTTACGTCAGGTGTAATGATCCCGAGGTCTTCAGCAATTATTGACATCTGTGGAAAATGCTTCAGGAGAGTTTTAATGAAATCTTCTGCAGGCGCCTTGACCCATTTGCCGTTAATAGCTGTTTTTTCTCCTGCCGGCACTTCCCAGTATCCGACAAATCCCCGAAAGTGGTCCAGCCTGAACAGGTGGAAAAGTTTAAGGTTGTGCTCAATGCGTTTTATCCACCACGCATATCCGCTTTTTTTGAGAAGGTCCCATTTGTAAACAGGATGCCCCCATAACTGGCCGGTAGCGCTGAAATAATCAGGCGGTACTCCCGAAACAAAAAGAGGTTTTTTTTCACTGTTTAAACTGAATATATCAGGATGGGACCATACATCGGCGCTGTCGTAATTAACATAGATGGGAATATCCCCGAATATCTTAATGTTGATGCTGTCGCAATAAGTTTTAAGTGAATACCATTGATTGAAAAATATGTATTGCAGAAACTTCTCTTGCAATATAGTGTCCTTCAGGGTTTTTGACATCTCTTTTATGGCGCTTTCTTTTCTGTCTCTTAACTCTTCAGGCCAGTGGCCCCATTCGGCTTCTTTAAAGTGTTTTTTTAAGGACATAAAGAGACTGTAGTCATCAAGCCAGTGTGCATTTTCACTGCAGAATTTCTGAAAATCCTGATGGCCCGGAAGATCGTTTTTATTTTTTTTGAAAGCAGTAGAAAAGATTTTTTCTTTATATTCTGTAACTGCAGTATAATCGACTTTTTCTTTAGGGAATTCCGGAGATGACGGGAAATCGGTTTCCGATAAAAACCCCTCTTTGATCATTCGCTCCGGACTTATCATAAGATGACTTCCTGCAAAGGCGGAAAAACTGCTGTACGGTGAATTACCATATGCGGTACATGTCAAATTTAAAGGCAGTATCTGCCAGAAGCTTTGATGGGTTTCGGCAAGAAAGTCAGCAAATTTATAAGCTTCAGATCCAAAGTCTCCTATGCCGTAAGGTGACGGGAGTGAGGTAATATGAAGAAGAATTCCGCTGCTTCGTTTTTCCAAGTGTTTCCCCGCATTGTAGGGGCGGGTTTTAAACCCGCCCCTACTTTTATTGTTGAACCTTCACATACAAATAATACCCTAACTTAGAAAAACCTTCCACCCAAGTCTGAGCGGACGTATCACCTGTTTGAGCGGCTTCTTTCATCCTGGAGAAAATGCTCTTACTGATCGAAAAGTAGATATTCTGGGCGCTCCAGAGATTCAATGGGAGAGACAAAAAGTTTAAGAGTTCAAGTATTGTGTCGATTTTTTCGAAAAGCCTTATGTCTTCCTGGTTTTCGCTTAGTCTCTGCATTATGGAGTTGACCCATGAACTCGCAATAAATCCAATAGTAACAGAGTCTATTTTAATGGACCATCTTTTAATCTCATCTATCAGTTTTTTTAGTTTTTCTATATCCAGGTCCTCTTTTTCAAAAATCCTTTTTATATCCGTATTAATTATGTATTCAGCAGCCGAAAGAAAAGGCCTAGGTATTCTGTGCTGCAGATTTTGATAGAAATTAATAATAGTGGAATTGTTCTCATATATCTGACGATAGGAAGATTCAATGCCCTCATATGTGAATTTAAGTACCATATCAAGGACTTTTCTCTGCTCATCCCTGAACAGATGCCATAAAGAAAAAATATTACCGTTAAAATGCTTATCCATAAGCCTTATTACTTCGGGGATATCGCCTTTTTCAAAGGCGTCTATCATCTCTTTTTGCATGAGAGCAAAATCATCACTTCCCTGAAAATCTTTTACTCCGGCATTGATATTGTGATCTCCAAGATGCAGAACAGTAAAACTGATGGTTTGCTCATCCCATGTTATGTCGGAAGTGATATTCAGCTTTCCTGTAGCAAGTTTGAACTTCCCAGCTTCTCTCCTGACGTACATTTCAGTTTTTGTACTGTAGCAGTAGATTTTTATGTTTTCAGGATATTCTTGAAATATCGAAGATATACAAAAATGAGCTCCGACACGGTGCAGGTTGCTTTTCGCATTTTTTACAAACAGTTCATAAGGTTCCAGGGCATTTTTAAATACATTGCTCGGGGCCTTTTCGAGATATGTTAAATATTCCGCTTCGAGAGATATCTTCTGAAGCTCCTCCATATACTGAAGGGCCTTGGATGCGTATTGCATGATCTGGACTGTCTCTATCCCTGAAACTTCATCAAAAAACCAGCCGCAGCTTGTATACATCAGCATGGCGTTCCTCTGTGCCTCGAGGAGTTTAAGCGCTGTCATCTTTTCTTTTTCCGCAAGTTTTCTGACAGAATGGTTTGAAAGGAATTTTTCTATATTCTCACAGGACCTGTCCAGAATAACTTCAATATAGTCGTTTCTGGCTTCCCATGGGTTATGGAAATATTTGGCTCCCTCGGTCCCGTAGATCGGTATAAGTTTATCCCTCAGCCAGTCCATCGCTTCCCTTAGAGGTTTTCTCCAGGACTGATTCCATCCCTGATTCATTCCTGAATGGCATCCGCAGTTGCTTCTCCATCTTTCCACGCCATGCACACAACTCCATGAGGAGTTGTCAAAAATGTCAGCTACATGCGTCGGAGGGTGTTTTTCGAGATATTCACCATAGTTTGTAATAATTGCAAGCTTGTTGGCTTCGATATAATGCAGGGCATAGGAAAGCGCCATGTCTCCGAATCTGTGATGGTGTCCGAAAGTTTCTCCGTCAGTTGAAATATGGACGATCTGGGGCCGGTTCATGTTATCGCTGAATGCGGAAAGCAGTTTTTTTGCAAAGCCTTCCCCGTTGTTCAACAAACCGCCGAAAGAGATCTCCTGCGAGATCGGGCCGTCATAGAAAAAAAGATTTATGGATCTGCCTGAAGGCAGTTCGCACAGGTATGCCATTGTCGGGTCGATCTTTTCCCCTCTTACATCCTGCCAGTTGCCGGTTTCCGTTCTTTTGCGGACCCTCTGCGCCTGCCTCGGTGCGAGTATGGTAAATTTTATTCCGAGACTCACAAGCACCTCAAGGGTCTCTTTATCCACTGCAGCTTCCGGAAGCCACATACCCTCGGGAGATCTCCCGAATCTTTTTTCAAAATCTTTTATCCCCCATATTATCTGTGTATATTTATCCTTTCTGTTTGCAAGGGGTAATATCATATGATTGTATGCATGCGCGATGGCTGAACCGTGTCCTGAGAACCTTTTCATACTGAGCCTGTCGGCCTCAATTATTGATTCGTACACATCGGGTTTGTGCCTTTCGAGCCATGACAGAAGGGTAGGGCCGAAATCAAAACTGATCTTTGTATAGATGTTTACGATGTCAATGATTTTACCTTCCGTATCAAGGATACGTGAAGCTGCGTTTGGGGCATAACACTCTGCGGTTATCCGCTCGTTCCAGTCATGATAGGGGTATGCGCTGTCCTGCAATTCTATCTCTTCCAGCCAGGGGTTCTCTCTCGGGGGCTGATAAAAGTGTCCATGTATGCAAATGTATTTATCCATAAATAAGTATTAACGGCTCCTGATTTTTAACTCTTAACTCTTAAAAAACAATACTCCAAGCGGAGGCAGAGTAAGCGAAAAGGAAAAAGCCCTTTCCTGCATGGGAACAGAAACGGCTTCAACTCCACCGGCATTGCCGCAACCGCTTCCTCCGTATATTTCTGCATCACTGTTCAGGATCTCTCTCCAGTAACCTCCGTGAGGTACGCCTACCTTGTAATTATATCTCGGAACCCCTGTGAAGTTAAAGACGATCAGAATTATTTCACCGGTAGATTCCCCCTTCCTGATAAAAGAAACAATGCTTTGCTCCCAATCGTGAAAATCTATCCATTCAAATCCGTCATTTGAAAAATCAAGTTCGTATAATGCAAGTTCGTTTCTGTAAAGGTGGTTTAAGTCCTTGACCCATCTGTTTATCCCCCTCTGAAAAGGATAGTTCAGGCAATGCCATTCCAGGCTCTCATCATGATTCCACTCTTTCCACTGGCTCAACTCACAACCCATAAAAAGGAGTTTTTTGCCGGGGTGGCTGTACATGTATCCGAATAAAAGCCTCAAGTTTGCAGAACGCTGCCACTCATCTCCCGGCATTTTTCCGATAAGCGCTCCCTTGCCGTGAACGACTTCGTCGTGAGAGATGGGGAGCAGGAAGTTCTCTGAAAACGCATACCATAAACTGAAAGTAAGCTGGTCGTGACGATATTTCCTGAAGATAGGGTCTGTTGAAATATACTTCAATGTATCATGCATCCAGCCCATGTTCCATTTCATGCCAAAACCCAGTCCGCCGACGTGTGTCGGTTTGGAGACCATGGGCCAGGCTGTTGACTCTTCAGCCATTGTCTGAACATCAGGAAATGCGCTGTAGACGGCTTCATTCAGTCTTTTCAAAAAGCTTATTGCGTCAAGGTCTTCTTTCCCGCCGTAAATATTCGGTATCCATTCGCCGTTCTGTCTTGCATAATCCAGATACAGCATGGAGGCTACTGCATCAACTCTTATACCGTCAATGTGATATTTGTCCAGCCAGAAAAGGGCGCTGCTGATAAGAAAATTTCTCACTTCGTTCCTGCCGTAGTTGAATATATAGCTGTTCCATTCAGGGTGGTATCCCTTTTTGGGGTCCTCATGCTCATAAAGATACGAGCCGTCAAAATATGCGAGGCCGTGCTCGTCAGAGGGGAAATGTGAGGGTACCCAGTCGATAATGACCCCAATGCCGTTTTGATGGAGATGGTCGATCATGTACATGAGATCCTGCGGGGTTCCATACCTGCTTGTCGGCGCAAAATATCCTGTAGTCTGATATCCCCAGGAGCCATAAAAAGGGTGCTCCATAATCGGCAGAAGCTCAATATGTGTAAAGCCCATATCCTTCACATAATCTGCTAAGTAATGGGCCATTTCCCTGTAGTTCAGGAATCTGTCGCCCTCCTCAGGAACGCGTTTCCAGGAGCCGAGATGGACTTCATATATGGCGTAAGGCGCCTTCAATGAATTATATTTATGCCTGTTCGCCATCCAATTACTATCATTCCATACATAATCCATTTCCCACACAATGGAGCCGGTCCTGGGAGGCGTTTCCCAATGGAGTGCATAAGGATCGCCCTTATCCACGCTGTAGTCATTGTATTTGGAAACTATATGGAATTTGTATATGTCCCCTTTCCCGATCCCCGGAATAAAACCTTCCCAGATGCCGGATGCGTCCCATCTCGGCATGATCTTGTGAGATCCTTTATCCCACCCGTTAAAATCACCGGTTACGGAAACCTGTTCTGCATTAGGCGCCCAAACAGCGAAATAGGTCCCTTCAATCCCGTCAACGGTCATGGGATGAGAGCCGAGTTTTTCATACAGCTTGAAATGGTTGCCCTCTTTAAAGAGGTATATGTCCTGATCAGAAAAGAGGCTTACATCATGTTTTACCATCTGTTCTCCTTCCATTTGATGGTTCATTACATATATCTAATATATATAAATGGACACTAAAAACATCCCGACAGTTATAAAGTATACAAAAAATACATAAAACAAGAAACGTCCCCAAAACTTAACCGGACCGCTTCTTGACTTAATTGCCGCCGCAATCGTAAATTAATTCTTGTCATTCCCGCTATGACGGAAACCCTTTCATCTTCTCACCTCCGTCTTTGTATTTTATCTGACTTTGGTGTCCATTATTTCCATCTTACATCAGTTTCCATGTCTGTGGTATATCGGACGCCCTCCCGGATGCAACATATGATTACATAAATATCCAATCGCGCCTGTTTTAGCCCCCATTTCAAATCCCTGTCCAAATTTGCCGCCATAAAGCTCAGCAGTGATACCTCCTGTAACTCGCCCAATCAGCGAACGTCCTGCAAGTTGGTACCCAAAACCCTTAGGCAGATATCCTCCGGCGTAATTTGCAATTCCACCAGATATCCCTCCGGTAAGCATCCCCATTAATCGCTACCATTCGGCATTATCTCTTAGAAAAACTTGAGGCGTATAGGTTAATAATTTGGATTCAAAATGGATTTGGGCAACAGCCTGTCAAGGTGCGACCCCTTCTTTGTTTTCTCTAACATCGTCATTTATTTCCTGAATGCCAATAGTATGCTTGGTTTCTTTTATCGTTAATTGCCATACTCCCACTATCATTGCATTTCAAAAATAGAAACGAAGACTCAAGTTTTTTCTTATCTGTAGAAACTATTCTTAAATCCTTCGACCACCAATCAGGACTTTCTCGTGGATAATTAATTTCATCTTGAATGGTTTTTTCACATGAATGCAGAAGAAGGTTAATATCTAACGAATTAAAACTAAAGAATAACATACCATCGGTGAAAGCAGATCATGCTCCTGCGCTGTCCCGAACGCCTCAGCGTGTAAATCACCTGATGTTTGTCATCCACTACCGCCACCCCGTCATAT
>JAGVGM010000037.1 GCA_020057065.1 Thermodesulfovibrionia bacterium | reverse complement strand
ATTAAAATAATTAGTGTAAGCGCCATTTATATGACGCATAATTTGAGAAAGATTTCCCTTTGGCGTCTCTAAAAATAGATGATAGTGATTGCTCATAAGGCAAAATGCATGAATGACTGCTCCATAACGCTGGTGCGCTGATTTCAGGTATGCAAGAAAGCGTTCTCTATCTCCTTTGTTTATGTATATATTTTTTCTCTCATTACCTCTTGATGTAATATGATAGTAAGCGCCCGGATATTCTATGCGTAAAGGTCTCGTCATACCATGTCCCCCGACAATTTGTTTTTAATTATAAAGGTATGAGTTGAAAATTAACAGAGAAACATTATTGTTTTACTGAATTCTGTAGACCTGACACCACCCACAAATACCAACATTCCAGAGAATCTGAATAAAATAAATGAGCTATCGAATAACATCTCTCTTCAAATAATTGAAACATCTTATTAACTGTTTTTTTAGCTCTTTTATTTAGAGGACCTACTCCATTAGAAGATAACGCTTTATGATCCTCATCTTTAAGAATCAAATGCTCTGGAACCTTATCACGAAAAGATGATACATAATTATAATCCCCCTCGTCCGATTTACATAATAAAATAAAACTAACCAAATCTGATTGATAAATGGTCAGATCTTTACAATACTTAACAAGTTCACGTTTCTTTTTAAGTTAAACAGCTCTATAAATCCCTCAGGGTCAATAGTTTGTATATTCATTTTTAAAACCTAACGACATCTATACTACGTAATGAGTATTTAAAAAAGTACCCGGAAAAGCGCTAATGAAATATCATAAACTTCCCTGAAGTGATTTGTACAGAAAAAATGCAAAGGAAAACCGAAAGGAGGAAGGATGAAGTACAGGAGTTATGAGAAGTGTCAGGAGAAGAAGAGGGAGGTTTTAGGGTTGAAAATTAACAGAGAAAATTTTATTGTTTTACTGAATTCTGTAGACCTGACACCACTCGCTCTCGCACCCTTATAGTGTCTTTTTGCTCTTGACAACCGGAGGCCTTATAAGTGTTAGCTGGTAATTGCATTTATGATGTTATTAAATTCGTTCGCAACATCTTGAAATATCTCTGCCGACTTGTCAAGTTTTGCAATGTCACAGAAATCATGGTCTATCTCGCAAGCAGTCATATACGCACCTGTCCTACCTTTATTAATGATTTTAAATTTAGTACCCAACACCGATTTAATAGCTTGTCTCACTCGGTCTCTGATTGTGTGTTTGTCTGTAGTAGAGGACTCTGAATAGAACTTGATACGTAATTGCCCATTTTCAAGTTCATACAAAAGCTCCCCAGACAAGTCACCTAATGAAAATGGCTTCCGATAATCAGAACTATTTAGAATATAAACTGAACCACCACGATTATTCACTGTATATATAGCTGTTTCCATGCCTTTGAGTCTCTTTTGAATTTCCCAATACAAGGAATAGAAGTAAAGCTTTCCCCTATCGCCTGTGGTGAAAGCGTTTCTAAGTTTGTCGAATTGCTCTTGAATTGCATTTCGATATGCCAAGGCAAGTTCATATACATCTGGTGATTGACCTGTAGCTATCATCAGTTGATTGAGAGCATTAATTAATTCATCGTAGCCAATCTTTGATGCGGCCCCTCCCGAACTATCAGCAATACTATTTGCAGAATGCTCAAACCATGATGTGCCTAACAACACGTAATAGCATATGCAATTTTTTTCATTCAAAAAGTCATACTGTCGCTTTTTTTGGTTGTCGTATAAGCTTGACCACATTTTAATTTCAAGATACTTTGCTTTTGACTCGTCCTGTAACTTTAAGTCAAACAGTTTACCTTCCGGCTCCCAGAGAATTGAATTCGATTTGATTATTCCAACGAGGTAAGATGACAATGAAGACTTTGATAAAAGAGTGAAAAGTGCCAACTGATGTGTTCGTTCATAATCAATTGCAGTTCTTAGTAGGAGATCAATACCACTCATTTTGTATCCTTATTGTACGATTGTCTTTGTACCAGCTAACAGATATTAAATAGAATGTTTAATATTCAATATCCTACATGTTGCCAATAAGTAATATGAGACACTGTGAGTTATTACATATTCCCAGCTTTTCAACTTCTTCAACCGGAACGTATGAATTTATAGGGTTAGTTATGTGTCCCACGATGTTTAGTATTAATAAAGACTCTACCGATGTCAAGAAAATAATTTATTTAAAAATCTCTTTATACAGTAGGACTGAAGTGAGAAAGTTAAAGCGAAGAAGAAATACTGTAGGGGCACGACGTGTCGTGCCCCTGCAAATTATATAGATGAAATAAGCTGGCGCACCTGATTTATATCGGGATCGCCCGAACCGCTGAACAGTTCATCAAGCCAGAGTGTAACGAGACGGTAGTCGTCTGCACCCTTTGACATGCGATCGTAAAGTATCACAGGTTTCCCTTTACCAGGGGCTTCTGCGAGAGAAACATTCTCCCTTATGATCGGGGATATTTTTCTGGGGAACATCTCTTTCAGCGTGTCCATAATTTCCCAGTGTATCCGGCGGCGGCGTTGAGCCCTGCAGGGGATAATTGCTTCAATTTTAAGTTCGGGATTTTTTAATTTGCAGGATTCTATTGCCGTGACCATCTGTTTCAAACCGTTTAATCCGAGGAATGATGTCTCAACAGGGATAATCACATGCTGAGACGCCATCAGCGAGTTTAACGTATGAAATCCAAGGCTGGGAGGACAGTCGATGATTACAAGGTCCCAGTTGCCCTGTGTGTGTTCAAGGCATTGTGTGAGACTGTTATTTCCCCCGTTATCAGTATACAGCAAGCTTGCAGTTGCAAGCGCCATCCCCGAAGGCACTAAATCAAGCCCCGGGACCTCGGTAGAGACAACCGGCAGCTCAGACATCCTTTTT
>JAGVGM010000324.1 GCA_020057065.1 Thermodesulfovibrionia bacterium | reverse complement strand
TTGTTCTGCTTAAGCCAACCTATTGTTGTGTTCAATCCTTCTTCATAGTCCACCGCAGGGGCAAATCCAAGCAGGTTCCTTGATTTTTTTATATTATAAGCCCTGTCCACGGTCATGATATTGATCTTATCCTTTGTTATAACCGGCTCTTTCTTTTTCAATAATATCTTATGTACAGTTTCCAATGTAACTGCTGCTGTCTTTGCAAACCATAAAGGTATATGTATATCAGGCACTGATACCATTAATATTTTTTTGATTATACTGACCAATCTGTTTATAGTTATTGGCTCTTTACCTGCAAGAATAAAGGTCTCGCCATCACTGCTAATGTTATTCATTGCTGACAGCATGCCATTAACAAGGTCATCGATATAAATAAGGTGTACCCTGTTCTCCCCGTTTCCTACAGTAAGATATTTTCTTGAACTTATTAAACCTGTCAATTTAGGGATCATCCCCCATGTGTCCTTCGGCCCATAAGTTATTACTGGACGGATTATGGTTGTTTTCAGTCCTGTTTCAATATGATATTTTGTTACCAGCCTCTCGGATTCACACTTTGTCATCCCATATTTTGTTACAGGGTTATAAGGATAGTTTTCATCTGCAATTTGTCCGTATAAATGGCCATGCACGCTGACTGAGCTGATATATATGAAATGTTCAACTGCTCCGGCAGATGCATTAAGTAAATTTTCCGTTATCCTGATATTAGTATCAAGCATCTGCCTTTCCGAATATGCCCATCCGCTTCCTCTTATCGATGCGAGATGGAACACCACATCAATTCTCTTTAAAAGAGATTTAATTGCTCCCGGTTCAGACAGGTCTGTCTCTATTGTCTCAATATTAGAAGAAGGCAACCATTCCTTCCTGCTCTGTTTTCTTATAGGTACATGTATGTTATGGCCGTCTGCAACAAGCCTGTGTATCAGATTGCTTCCGATAAAACCTGTCCCCCCGGTAACAAATATGTTCACTTTGAATTACTCCCGAAGACAAGGTACTTCGGTGTAAAAAGCATATTCGTGTAGCTTGCATTTGCGAGCGGGCAAAAGCATTTTTCCTGTTTGATGGAGGACCGTATCCGTTTTGCCTTATCAGAGAACCATACTCTCCTGAAATCGTAATCTGTGTCCCTAAGCGATCCCATGCTCTCTGCCTTGATACAGCAGTCCCAAACCTCTCCGTCAGGGGATATCTGACAGGACGCTATAGCCGCATAACAGGGGATGACCTCTCTTTTCTCTTTTAATATTTTCTTAACCATCTGATAATATCTCGTGCGGAACAACCTTGTTATCTTCGCGATGCCTTTCAGCTCCCATTTCTTCATTTCATTCGAAATAAAATCAACTGCTTCTGAGTAATCCTGCAGAGAGGGTGTAATGCCGGTACCTATTGTGCCAAGCTCTACTCGCTCCTCTGCGATCTCGGTAATGTAGGAATCCGGATTCAGTTTTTTGATCCAGTTATAAACCGACGGTATCTCTTTTACATTGTATCTGGATATGACGGTGTGAATCCCGACTGTCAGTTTTTTGTTCTTAATTGTTTTCAGCCTCTTATATGTTTTCATTACCTTGTCGAAACAACCTTTTACTCCCCGTATTTCATCATGTCTCTCGCCTATCCCGTCGACTGAAAGATTGATGATCAGGTTTGAATCAGGGCAACTGTCAAGTATCTCCCTGACACTTTTATCGATCCTTTCAGAAAGGAGACCGTTCGAGGGTATATTGATTATTTTCGGCCCGCAGTTCTTATAAGCGCTCTTGCATATCTCCGCAATATCTTCTCTCAGAAAAGGTTCTCCTCCGCTGAATGTTATCCAGTACGGGGCCTTGCCGATGGATCTGAAAATCCTTTCGTACTCATCAAGGGACAGCTCAGATGATTTTTTAGTATAAATATTGCAGGTTCTGCACCGTGAATTACACCTGTATGTTAAACTGACTGTAAGACTCACTGGCAATAATAAAGATACGCCGAATCTTCTGGACAGTTTAAAAAGGGGGATTCTGGGAATTAATTCAAGCATATTACTCAAAAAAACAATCAGCAAATCCTTGGGAGCTGATCACCGACTGCCATATCAACAACCTTTGTGGAACCTGTCACGGTCTTCATAAAAACCTTTCCCCTGTTCGAATCAGTCACTTCACCGATGATACTCGCCATTTCACCGAACCTGCTATTCTTTATGGCATTGAGAATAATATCCGCGCCGTCCCTTTTAACCACAGCCACCAGCTTGCCTTCATTGGCAACATAGAGCGGATTAATACCGAGTATCTCGCAGGCTTCGATTACTTCTTCCCTGACAAGTATTTTATTCTCTTCGATAACAATACCGACATTGGATTTTTTTGCGAATTCATTCAACGTGGACGCAAGCCCGCCTCTGGTTGGGTCTCTCATTGCATGTATCTCCGCACCTGTCCTAAGCATCTCCGAGACAATTTTATTCAATGGAGCACAGTCGCTTGAGATCGTGTTTTTAAAGATAAGTCCTTCTCTCTTCGCCATTATGGCGATGCCGTGATCGGCAAGGTAACCGCTGAGAATTATCTTGTCGCCTAACTGCAGGTTATCAGCAGAGATATTATGGTTGTATTCAATAACGCCCACGCCGGCAGTGTTTATAAATATACCGTCAACGCCCCCTTTGTTCACCACTTTTGTATCACCTGCAATAATCTGGACGTCCGATTCATTTGCAGCCTTTTTAATAGACTTCATTATTCTCGTCAGATCATCTATCGGAAAACCTTCCTCTATGATCAGACCGACACTAAGGTAAAGAGGCCTGGAACCTCCCATTGAAAGGTCATTAACCGTCCCGTAGACAGATAGCTCGCCTATATCTCCGCCCGGGAAAAAAATCGGATTGATGACATAAGAATCCGTGGTAAAGGCAAACCTTGTGGAATTTATTTCAAAGACCCCCTGGTCATTCAGCCTGTTCAGGATCGGATTGTCGAGTATGGGCAGGAAAAGCTCCTCGATCAATTCGTTGGCAATCTGCCCGCCTCCTCCGTGTGCAAGAGTTATTCTGTCTTTTTTCATATTTCAATGCCTCCTAATTTATTTACATTGTCCCCTGTCCTGGCTGCAAGCGCATTCTCCACGGTCTCAAAAGCCTCTGCAGGCGAAATTTCCTTATCAAAAAGTTTAGCCACAACATTCAGATAAACTCCGGCAGCATGTGGTGGAAGATATTTGAAATAATGCACCTGAAGATTTTCAGCCCTGCTCAATGCTTCCGCCATCTTTGCATGAATTGCAGAGGGATACTCACCGAACGGGATATGGTTTAAAGCAGATATGTCGCCCATGTCAAATATAACATCCTTAGCCGCGTTCCTGTCTGTCAGGGATTTTAAAAACTGAATCGCTTCCTGTTTATATTTTGACCTCGCTGATACGGCATAAGTTGCAAGCGAACCGCCGAAAAGCGTTGAGGTCTTTCCTCTGCCGCCATTAACCGGTGGAAATGAGAATATATCAAGGCTGTCCATGATCGCAGGGCCTTCAACTGATAAATAATTCAAAAGGCGGTTGCCGTTTATCTGCATTGCAGCCCTGCCCTCTACAAACATCATGCGCTGCTGATAGTAATCCATAGTGTTGCAGTCTTTATGGAAGGCGCCTGCATCTACAAGTTCAAGCAGTTTTGAAGCTGCTGCAATAAAGCTGTCTCTAATATGATCGTAATTGGGAGCTTTTGTAAAATCGCCGACAAACACTTCTTCCCCCCCGATCCTGTGAAACAGGTGTGAAAAGAAAAATGCGCCGGGCCATCTCTCCCCGTTGCCGACTGCAAAAGGGACAATTCCTTTCTTGCTGAATTCCCTGCATATGAGAAGCAGGTCCTCAACGGTTTCAGGGACAGGGAAACCGAATTCCTTGAATATGGTTTTATTATACCAGACAAATATACATCCCTGTTCAAGAGGTATCGCAAAGTCTCTCCCATGAAATCTCAGGGGCTGCAATGCTGCCGGTACAAAGTCCTTTCGCCAGCCATTGTCCAGATCGGCTGTAAGATCATAGACCAGCCCCTTATCAGAGAGTTCCTCAAGAATACCGCCGCCGCAGGTATGGAATATGTCAGGTGTTTCATCAGTATGAAGTTTCTTGTTCAGGGTGTACATAAGCTGATACCAGTTCCTCATGATCGTTGATTCGATTTTAATTTGAGGATGGGCCGCTTCAAATCTTTTTATGATACCATCCACCAAATGATGGTACTGAACCGCACAGTGATGCCGGTCCAGACAGTGGAATCGTAGAAATTTCAATCTGATCTCTTTCAATTTAAAGTCCTTTTCAGTTTCTTGGTAGATGCAGCAATGTCCCACACATACGGATTTCGTTTTTTTATATAAAAATCATAATAACCTAATAACCTGCAACATGCCTCCAGTGTAACTCCCCCCAAAGTCCAGACAAGCTCCTTTGCTGACCATCTTAAATTTTTCAAGAGCGGTATAAGTATATTTCTTACAGAGCTTGTGGAAACAGAACGATTCTGGGTTTTACTGACATATAAATGCCCTGCTGCTATCCTGCGTCTCTGACTTATAAAGTCTCTTAAGTTTTCAGGTCCTTTATTGTAAACAATAGCATTCTCCGCATACTTTATTCTGTAGCCGCTATTAATAATTATTGCTTCGATGCTTGCTTCATCCGTTGCTGTATCAATCGGGATCTCTTTAAGAACATTTCTGAATGCAACCAGCTCGCCCATTTTGGGATTATCAAGCGAGATCATATGATGGAGCCTCCAAAGAAGATTAACCGTGAAACCCAAAAAATCATCGGAACGGTCAACAGGTACAGGACGTCCGCCGGTCATTCCTGTAAGAGGGTCCCAAAATGGAGTTATCATATTCTCAATCGTATGAACTTCAGGTATTGTGTCAGCGCTTTCGAGTATGATTATTTCTCCTTGAGATACGGAAAGGAATAAATTTATGGCAGATGCCTTTCCTTCCCTCCGCGGCTGCACCAGAAGTTTTATTCTACCGTCCTTTAAAGAGTAATCCCTTACTATGTCCTCCGTCCTGTCCTTACAGCCGCTTGCTACAACGTATATCTCCTTTATCTCACAAATATCAGTTTTTTGACTAAGCAACGCATCGAGTAAATTACCTATATTAGCCTCTTCATTGTAAGCCATTATGCCTATACTGCAATTTAGCATTTCATACCTTACCTGTCTTTATCATCTCGTTTGCTATAATGGCCTGTCCAAGCGCCAAGCCGCCGTCATTGGTCGGCACTCTGTGATGGGTATAAACCTTAAAGCCATTTTCATCAAGCAGGGTATAAGTCTTTTCCATAAGAAGTGAGTTCTGGAATACACCTCCGCTAAGCGCTACTCTGTCGAGAGCGGTCTGATCCCTGAGCTTCTTACACATATCTGATACGAGACCTGCAACAGTGTTATGAAACCGCGCTGAAATGCTTCCAATACCGGTCCCCTTTTCAAGGTCCGCCACGATACCTTTAATTACCGGTTCAAGGACTATCTCTGTTTTTCCTTCATGTTCCTTATAGTCAAACTCGTATCTTCCATTATCCTCAGAAGCAGCTTTCATCTCAAGCTCAATAGCAGCCTGCCCTTCATAGTGAATTTCTTTTCTTATGCCCAAAAGGGCTGAGACCGCATCAAATAACCTGCCGGCGCTTGATGTCATGGGGGAATTGATATTTCTTGCGATCATCTGCTGAAGGATATGCCATTTATCTTTATCAAGCTCCCTGATAAAATCTATTTTGAGGTCCATCATATCATCACCATATATTTTATGCAGCAGAGAAGCGGTTATTCTCCACGGTTCCTTTATTGCCTTTTCACCCCCGTTGAGCTGGAAGTATTCAAAATGCGCAGCTCTTTGGAAACTATGATAATTGCAGATCAGAAATTCACCACCCCAGATCTTTCCGTCAAGCCCATATCCCGTCCCATCAAAAGACACGCCTATTATCTCACCTTCCAGGTCGTTATCGCCCATGCAGCTTATTATATGTGCGTGATGATGCTGCACCCCAACCTTTCTAATATCTTTAAGAGCACGCGCATACTTTGTAGAAAGATATTCGGGATGCAGGTCATGAGCTACAACTTCAGGCTCGATGTTGAACATTTTCTTAAAATGCTCAATGCCTTTCTCGAAAGACGACAAGGTCTCCATATTCTCAAGGTCTCCGATATGATGGCTCAGAAAGACATAATTCTCTCTTGTAAGACAAAAAGTGTTTTTCAGTTCGGCGCCGCAAGCCAATATCTGCTCGGCAAAAGGACGTTTCATCAATAAAGGATGTGGGACATATCCCCTTGACCTCCTTAATACTACTTCTCTGCCGCGCTCAACCCTGATGACGGAATCATCCGTCCTGATATTGATCTCCCTGTTATGTATAACGTAATAATCCGTTATCCCACCCAGGCGCTCAAAGGCATCTTTATCCTCATATACTATCGGCTCTGAACTTATATTAGCGCTCGTCATCACGAGAACAAGACCCGATTCCGCTATCAGCAGGTGATGTGCCGGCGTGTAGGGAAGCATAACTCCGAAATACTTCTGGTTAGGCGCCACTCCTTCCGATACAGGGGCGTCAGGTCTTTTCTTCAGAAGCACTATGGGTCTTTTCACTCCGTTTAAAAGCTGCTCCTCTTTTTCATTTACGAAGCATATCTCCTTTGCAGTCTTTATATCCTTCACCATCAGTGCAAACGGCTTATACTCCCTGAATTTCCTGGCCCGCAGCCTTGAAACAGCATTATTGTTCTGCGCATCACATGCGAGATGATAGCCACCAAGACCTTTAACAGCGATTATATTCCCTTCCTTCAGTAACCTGCAGGCCTCGGATATCACGTCTTCTACCGGGATCTCCTTCCTCTCACTGTCAAGCAAAATAAGCCTGGGGCCGCAAACAGAACAGGCATTCGGCTGTGCATGAAACCTTCTATTGGAAGGATCGTGATATTCAGATCCGCATTTTTCACACATTGAAAAGACGGACATTGTGGTAAATTTCCGGTCATACGGAATATCCTTTACAATAGTGAACCTGGGCCCGCAGTTCGTGCAGTTTATGAAAGGATAACGGTACCTTCTGTCTTCTGGATCGAACAATTCGGATATGCAATCCTTACAGGTAGCAAGCTCAGGAGATATCGGAACAAACTTTTCCTCCACCCCTTCACTTTCCCTTATCTCAAAATCTGCATAACCTGCAGGATCAGTGTGCGCGCTCTGAATTTCAAAGATCTCCGATTGAGGCGGCGGATGCGTTTTTACGCTTTCAATGAACTCTTCTATATCAGCATGCTCGCCTTCAACTTCGATCGACACACCCGAAGTATTGTTAAGTACATAGCCAAAAAGGTTCAGTCTTCCGGCAAGATTATAGATAAAAGGGCGAAAACCAACGCCCTGCACAATACCTTTAATATTTATTATTGTCCTGGACTTCATTATTTAGACTTAATCCTTAAAGAATAAAAATGCAGACAATTTACTGCTGACCTTTCAGGTTGAAAAATATCGGCAAAACTCAGACACATGGTTGATCTACTTAGACCACAAATTATATTTCAATATGCAGTATATTGCGCTGAATCCATCTTTCCAGTTAATTTTTTTCCCCTCACTATAGGTCCTGCCATAGTAAGAAACCCCAACTTCATAGATCTTAATATTAGGAATTCTCGATATTTTTGCGGTTACTTCGGGTTCAAAACCAAACCTTTTCTCTTTAAGTTTCATGGATTTTATGATATCTGTCCTGAATAATTTATAACAGGATTCCATGTCTGTAAGGTTCAGATTAGTGAATATATTAGAAATAAAAGTTAACAACCTGTTGCCAATTGAATGCCAGAAGAACAATATCCGGTGAGGCCTACCCCCTATAAATCGTGAGCCATATACAACATCTGCAAAACCTTCGAGGACCGGTTGAAGCAAAGCATTGTATTCATCAGGATTATATTCCAGGTCAGCGTCCTGTATCACGATATAATCTCCTGTCGCATGATTTATCCCTGTACGAATGGCAGATCCCTTTCCTTGGTTTACTTCATGTTTAAAATATTTAATATCATGATCAGAATTTTCACCAATAAAATTATTAATACTTATTTCCGTCCTGTCAGTCGAACTATCATTTACAATTATAATTTCACTGGTAACATTGCGAATGAACTTGACTTTGCAGACTTTCCTGAGAATAACAGAAATTGTTTTTTCTTCATTATATACAGGGATAATGATGGATAATTTGCAATTGTTCACAACAATCCCTATCTTATTATTTTTATTGCCAGGGTTTTAAACTCATTACTTATGAAGCTTGCCCGATAATTCCGGTATTAAAAGCATCTTCTTGTACAGAATGTCCGCAATATATGCATTCCCCTCTGCTGTATAGTGCCCTGCTGCATAAGCGTAATCAAGATCGTCCTTGCGAATAAATAATTTTTCTACTTTTTGAAAAGGCAACTCCAAAAAATCATCATACAGGTCAATAAACAATAAATTATTCTTCCTCGCCTCGTCCTGCAGAAATTGTCTCCATCTTTTAGTAGGTTCATCCCTATAGCTTGCAGTTGGCAAATAAACCAAGACTAAAGTACTATTCTTTTGCTCGTTGATTTGGCGCAGATCACTAAAAACCTTCAAGACGACCTCATGCAGTTTATCAGCAGATTGTTCATAATTAACCACGGATAAAACCTGTTTTTTCGAGACCATATTCTGCAGAAGCCTCACCGAATTCAGATTTTTTATTTTCCACTGATTTCGTAATAACCATGAAATGTAAGAAGGACGTTTTGCCACAGGTATCCCTTTAGTAACTATCTCGCCATCCTTCAATCTTAAAACAGGCTTGCCATGACCGAGCAGTCTATCACTCTGCATTCTCAGAAAATCGATAGTAATGAAGGCAAATATTTGAATGTCATGCTCAAGCTTTTTACCATCGCGTTTATACCAGAGATATGCCTGGTCAACACCATATCCTCCCTGCCCCATATTAACAGTTTGAAGCTTATTATCAATTGTGACAAGTTGCTGGCACCAGGTATGATCATTATCAACACCATAACCTAATGTAAATGAATCCCCTGAGCAGATAACTCTTACTTTGTTATCCGGAACGTCAATACTGAAATCTTCACTGTTACGAAATCCTTGTGAATTTGTCTTTAAATATACGCCGGGACCATACATATCCTTTATATGGACATTTGGTATATTGACCCATCCAAGTTCGTTGTCATATTTCGTATAAAGACTTTCAGCTACAGATTCTTTTTTGGCAACTTCTTTCGAAAACATAACCATACTGCTTAAGCCTTCAATAAAAACAAAGAGGAAGATTACCACAATAAAATTAAGAATGATGAATTTTATGATCTTGCGAGTTTTCGTCTTTTCTCTTTCAGCCAAGTATCCTCCCAATTATTCTAACTTCACTTTAACACTGTTAATTTACCCAACCTTTCCTTCCGATCAAATTCATACATATAAAACTTCTTTTCCGGGTAGTATTCCATCAGTTCGATGTTCCTTTCTCCTAAATTCCTTACGAAAAGAACTTCTCCATCAAAATTCAGTGGATTCTGAACATAGTATGAGATGTTATTGTATTTTTCAGGGACAGATTTCAAAAATATAACAGAATTAGTTAAATTTCTGTTCTTTACGATACTAAACGGGTCTCTTAATTGTTCTATCATTCCTATTCTATTCAATATCTTCTGAGGTGAGAATGTAATAAAAATATTTGCCATCACTATAAATAACAGGATAAAATAATTTAAGTTTTTTACCGGAATATTAGGTAAATATTTCTTAAATACAATGTCCGACAGATTTATTCCGCGTGAAGCAAGCAGAAAAATGCCAAAAAAGGCCGCATAATAATATCTGGTATTTCTGAAAAAATAGAACATGTGGATGAAGACAACTGAAAATATAGTTGCAAGCAGAAGAACATCCCACTTGTTTTTTTTATTTATAATTACAAATGAAAGAAATAGAAACAGGAAAAGGACACTTTCCAGGTTGAGAAGCGCCAGATTGAGTACCAGGTTTTTGAGGGCATCTAAAAAGGTATAGGACTTTGGCTCTATAAATATATCAGGCGACCTTAATCCGAAGCCGAGGCTGTCAAAAGGATTGTAATATTGGAACGGAGTTAAAAAGATCGAGCCGGTCTGGTAGTAATTATACGTAAGGAGCAAGAAAAGAGCCGGCAGAAATGCTATAACAGTAATGCCAAAATGAATTGTATTTTTCTTTTTGTCGAATATTGAGGTGTACAAAAAATAACTCATAATGGGAAGTGATACTGCAAAAGCAGAGAGAGGACGTATCAAAAATATTATACCAAGACAAAATCCTGCTGATAATGAAGTCACTGTTTTCGGTTCTTTCAGGGTTTTAATCATTAGATAGAAGAAAAAACTGGAGAAGAAAAGTACCGTGGGTTCAGACAAATAACTTGGGGTGAAAAAATAAAAAAGATAAGAAAACAAAAGCAGCACTGCGGCAAAGAGGCCTGTATCTCTGTCGTATATTTCCAGGCCGATGAGATAGACGACAAGCAAAGTCAAAAACCCGAAGATAGGATTGATGATCCATGGTATTCCTAAAGATAATCCTCCTGCAAGTATTAAGGGCCAACCCGGAAAATACTTGCTATAATATTTCCCATCGTTGATACAGTAGCCAGTAGTAAAAAAATCTTTCAATTTAGGACTGGGCACGTTTAAGTGTCCTGTTAAAAATATTTTAGCCTGAGTAAAGTAAGATACAGAGTCTAAAGTAATATCTGCCACGTAGTTACCGTCTTTATTATGTAAAAAGAAACTAATAGCTAAAAAGGAAATTATGCCAATTGAAAACAGTATGATAATAATTTTATTGACTCTTTCTTTTTCCAGGAAGTCTTGTAATTTTTTAGATTTTATGAAAAAAACTGTAAGCGATACAAAGGAAATAAATGTCAGAATAACTATTTTTACAAAAACTATTTCCTTTTCATCACCAATGAATTTAACTGCACCTGCAGTAAGTAATGATCCAATTGAGATCAGCAGCAATACTATCTTAGCGATCATATGTATTTAGAAATCCTTCCTGACCTCTCTTTATTAAAAAACGCCCTCAGTGGTAAATAGAGGCAAGTGGATATTTTCCGATGACATCAGGATTTGAACTGTCCCAAGAACAATTTTGCGATGATGGCAATACGATCAAATATACTGAAATTCTTAAGGTTCAAATCAGGAATCTCATTTACAAAGAAGGAGAATAGCCTTGACGGTTTCATGTAAAATTTAAAATAAGCCCTCTTCTGAAGCTTTCGCAGCTCTTCATAAGTTCTTCCTTTGGGAATATAAGGTATCTGATTGCCAAGCAAACCGCCTGCGATGTCAAACCTTGAGAAATCCGTGCTGTCAAAACCCTCTTCTTTTGCGAACTCGGCCAATTTAGTGCCGGGAAACGGGGTGGCGATACTGAAGGAGGCGAAATTCAACGGCAGTTTTACTGCCAGATTGATGGTCTGCCATGATTCTTCAGTCGTCTCTGTCGGAAGCCCTATCAGAAATGTCCCGCGCACCTTTAAGCCCGCTGCCTTTGCAAGCATCACAGCCTGCACATTGGCATCCACTGTCTCGCCTTTTTGTACAAGCTTCAGAATACGGTCAGAGCCTGACTCTATGCCAAAATAAAGCCCCTGAAATCCGGCGCTTTTCATTGTCTCCAATAATTCTTTGGTTACAGTGTCGCCCCTTGCTGCGCAGTACAAAGGAACTCTTTTATGGAGTCCTTTCTGTATGATGCGGTCGCATATCTCTTTCACATGTTTCTTGTTCGCGGTGAAGGTATCATCTGCAAATGCAATTTTATTTTTCTTGAATTCATTTGTTATGTATTCAATATCATTAACAACGCGTTCCGGACTTACGAACCTTATCTTATAACCTGTGATAGATCTTGCAGAGCAGAAGATACATCTGTAAGGACAGCCCCGTGATGAGAGCACCTGAAACCTGTACTTCTCATGATGAGGAGCAAACATGTGATAAGGGAAGGGAGGAAGCGAGTTGAGGTCCTGTATCATAGGGCGGTCAGGCCTGTGAACAAAATCCCCGTTCTGCCTGTATGAAATGCCGTCTATTTCTTCAAGCTTCATTTCACCATTCAAATATTTCATTAATTGATGCAGAGTAATCTCACCTTCCTGTCTGACGACAAGATCAATGTTTTTATTGCTGAGGCAATGCTCCGGCATGACCGTAGGATGTACTCCTCCGAATATTATCTTTACATCCTTTGATATCTCCTTTACCATATCGGCAATGGCCATAGCCCTTGATATGTAAAGGGTCGTGGATGATATGCCGATAACTTTATAGCCCTGGTCATTTATATAGTGTTTCAGCTTTTCTTTATCGATAAGCTCTATCTGTTCATCATGTATCTCGGCGCCTATTCCCTGTTCATGCATATACCCGGCAAGATACCCCAGACTTAACGGGACCAGCGCTGGAATTGCCTTGGCGTATTTCCTGTTCTGGTCCGTACGGGGCGCTCTCGGATTTATGAGAAGAATTTTTTCAAAGTCCATTTTTTGTCTCCTTTTGTATTATAAAGATCATTTATGCCTTCACAAACAGCTTTACCTATTTTATGCATATCTCCGATCGTGAGAAATCTTTTTTTTGCATGTTGGTTTATCTCCAGAAGAAGCGCTATGCTTCCAAATTCCCTTGCACATTTGCCAGGGAGAGAAAATTTTCCCCATTTGTATTCAGGACCCCTCTTTGTAAATCCATTAGACCGGGAAAATATGGCCCTGCTCAGTTTCTTTCCTTCTTTGGTCTTGATTGTGTCATGCACATGCGACCATATATTCTCTTCCCAGCCGTGAGGGCTATGCAGGCTTACGCATATATCAATGGGGGCTCCATCAGCCATGTCGCTTATTTTTTCCCATATCGCTCCGGATTCTTTAGTGCGTGTGCCGTTATAGTTTTCAGAAAAATCACAGGCTATAAGCCCGCCTGTTTTAGGGTCAGAGCATCTTCCATAATAAACAGAATCAGGTACAGAAATAGGTATTAGAAGGAACTCAGTTCTGTCTCTCAGAAGCTGCGCCTCCGGTTCATCTGAAACAAGATAGTCAATGATGCCCTGACATACCCACGAACCTTCCTGCTCGGTCCCGTGTTCACGTGCATAAACAACTACTTTTTTCTTCCCCGATGAAGGTATATCACTATTTGTAATTGTGAGAGTATCAAGATTTCTTCCTTCATCTGTCACGAATATAGTATCTCTCTTTATAAATGGGGAGTCTTCAATGCTTGCCAGATATTTCTGGTGGTAACTGTAGGTATAAGGATATCTCAAAGCTACCCATGCGGTATCACCGGTGTATGTATGAGTAAACCTGAAAGTCTTGTCCATGGAAAAGGTCACAGAGATCTTTTCCCAGTTATTATTGTCCAGCTCATTAGGATCTGAATAGGAAACAACTGGCTTATAATGCTTCCAGTGCGAAGGCATCCAGTCGCAATTCGTGATATCTATCGTCACACTTTTACCTTTTGCATTTCCTACCTTGAGATAAAACCAGTAGCATTGATGGTCTGGATATTTAAAGACAGACGGTTGTTCTGGTTTCATCTCACATGTAAAATGCTCTGAAGAAACTTTCGATATGTTATGTACATTTGAAGATTCAAATCCCCCTGCCACATATATTTCTTTTGAATTCATATAAAATCAGTGACGAGCTACATTTAATTCTTTATTTTCCCCTTCACTCGTCACATGTTACTTGTTACTAATTATTCGCTACGCCCTGTCATGATGGAGATGGTAGTAAATGTTTTTAATAAACGCCTTCCAGGTCATCTTCCTTGGATATAGCCTGTAATGTGTGCAATAGCCTTCCCAAAGCCTGTAAACATAACTGTATAAGCCTGTAAAAGGGAGACTTATAAGGGATTTCACAAGCGGCATAAGGAAAGGGAACTCAACCGCTACCGGAAAGAGCTTGGACAGGTTCTCCCTTTTTTTCTTATCAGCTACATTCTTAAAAGTCAAAACTGAATGCACCCCGTCCATATCATCGGTTGCCTTCTCGTTTAAAAGCCCCATGTTCTTTGCTATATCGGCAAGTTCGGTGCCTGGCATGGGGTCATAAATAGTGCTCCCGGCATAATCCGGTTTTATCTCGATATTGAGCTTCAGCGTGCCCAATTCCTTCTCCAAAGAACTTGCAGGCAGGCCCAGCATGTTATATGTAATCAGTTTTATGCCTGATTGCTTTACCATCCTGGCAACTTGAAGCACTTTATCCCTGGTCACTTTTTTCTTTAATATCTCCTGCAATAAATAATCGTCTCCGGATTCAACTCCCATGCCTACAGTTATACAGCCGGCCCTTTTAAGTTCTTTAATTATCGTCTCATTAAGTTGTCTTGGCTGAACACAACAGAAAAAGGGCACTGCAATCTCTTTTGAGTATTTATCAGCGAATTCTTCTCCCCACTTTTCTGTCCATATAAAGACGTTATCAAGGAAATTAACAAAATCGAGCTTATATCTCTTCGTTGCATCTCTTATCTCATCAAGAAAATTATCCACGCTCCTTACCCTTACGACCCTGCCTTTATGTTTGTACATGTTATTTAAAGCGTGGTTAAAGCAGAAGGTGCATGAAAAAGCACAGCCCCTGGAAGAGATGAAGCTCTGTGTGTTCTGCCGCTCACGTCCGGGAATATCGAAAAGCCCCCTGTCCGGAAATGGTACCGTATCGAGATCTTCAATCAACTGTCTCACGGGGTTTTTATATATATTGCCACTTTGCTTGACCCACCAGTTTTCAACCTTTGCAATATCGCCGCCTCTCTGGAATGTATTTATGAAATCTGCAAAGGCATACTCCCCTTCGCCAATGCATATCGCATCAACGCCTTCTTCATCTATCATGTCGGGGAAATACGTGGGATGCGGACCGCCGAAAACAGAGTAGATTTTAAAATCCCTTTTTATCTGCCGGTTGATTTCAAGATATATTTTCCTATTGTGAGTAGCTATGCTGTAACCGATGATCGCAGGTTTGTAATTCTCTATTTTTTTTGCAATTTCCTGATAATCAAGGTCCACTATATCTACTTCGTGCCCGTCTTTCTTCACCATTGAGGACAGGTACATAATACCGAGCATATCGGTTGAAGACAAATCTTTTATTGCAAAAAGTATTTTCATTTTCTCATCCTTTCAAATAACGATCAAAAAAGTTGACCGTTCTTTCCATCGCCTTGTCCCAGGCTTTTCCATGAAGCAAATGCCCTTGCAAGGGATATGTATAAAATTCTACAATCTTCTCTTTTCTGCCGAGGGTTTCATTTAGTTTTTGCGACCATTCATATGGTGTTAATGTATCTTTTACACCATGATGAATAATTACTTTAGCTGACATATCATTTATAAAATTTACAGGGGAAAGTCTCGCGTAATTGTCAGGTCTTTCTTCAGGGGTCCCGAAGATTTTTGTTACATCCCCCATAACTTCGGCGTGCCATTTTTTTAGAATATGGTAGTTGTCAGCGTCATACGAACTCATGGAGCCGAACAACGCAATCGCTTTTATTTCGTTGTTGATCACGGCGGCCTTCAGTGTCAACCACCCGCCGAGGCTGTAGCCCCACATACCTATCTTCTGCTTGTCAACGTAAGGCAATTCCTTTACCGCCTCAAGCAGGCATAAAACATCCTGAAGATCGCCCATATGCTGAAATAAATTTTCTCCCCTGTCAGAATTGCCGTTGTTCCTGAAATCCGAACCTACGGCAACATAGCCTTTTCTTGCAAAAATGTCGGCGGCCTCCTTGAAACCAAGCCCCGGTGAGAACTTTTTGTTTTCATAATGTCCGTGATTGAGGATCACCGCTGGGAATGCGCCTCCGCCTTTGGGCACATTCATCATCCCTGAGATGCTCAATCCCCGGCTGTCATATTCAATCAGATAGCGCGTGAAAGCGGGCGCTTCCTCCAGGGTTCTTTTGATTTTTATTCCTTTACCTATAAACTTCTCAAGACGCAGATTTTCTATGAAAAAACTATTCGCCTCAACAGCATTGACTGTCCGGCATCCGGCATAAAACAGGATTAAAGATACCAAGACATATGTGACGGTAAACCGTTTCATCATAATTTATCAGACGGTCTTTTTGTGAACCTTATGCCTCATCAAGTTAACGCTTCTCAGTATATTAAAATCCTCGGAATTAATCTCTTTCAGCATAAACAGAACGGCAAAATATATTCCATATAGCAGGAGATAATTTAATAACAGAAATACGCCGTGAAATGAATAATTAAAGGTTATTATACCTACTACTGAAGAAGACAAAATGATATTGATGAAAGATTTCCACTTTACAGAAAACGGGAAATCAGCAAACACATATATAATGGAGAAAGCGCAGCCGATCAAGCCTGTTGCCGTTGTCGCAATGGCCGCTCCGGTAATGCCGAATTTATTTATAAGCAGAACATTCAACGCGATATTTATAAAAACCAATACGATGTTAAAGAAAATTACCTTGTTGAGATCGCATACTGCAAGGATTACCGTATTCATAATTATTGAAACAGCTATGAAGGTAAGACCGAATATCAATATGCCGAAGGCTGCTGCAGCGCCGGAATAAATTTGCCCGTAAACAAGAGAGGTGAGCTCGTGCGAGGTTGCGCTCAGCATAACCGCGAAAGGGACCAGAAATAGCACCAGATAGCGCAACATGCGGTTTACCTGAGCGGCAGCCCGCTCTCTGTCATTGTCCGCAACTGTTTTCACGATAGACGGGAAAATAACTATGGATACCGGCAGCACAATAAGCATGGGTATCCTTGCAAGGTTGACTGCCGCTGTGTATAACCCGGTGGACAGGTTGTCTTTCATGATTGCCTTAACGAAGATCAGGTCGATATTCATAATCAACTGAGTGGCAAATGTGAAGCCTAATACCTTAATCGAATAATTAAACAGCGCCTTTTTATCAAAGGTTTCTCTTCCGGTTAGAGGCTTACAATAATGCCATGAAAGCCAAAGGCATGCAATGCCGGACAGGATAAGTCCCCAGACAGCCCCCTTCAGAGAAAAACCGGCCGCTACCAGGAGGACCACAAAAAGCACCCTTGTAAAAGCAAAGAACATGGTAAGAACAGCCTGCTTGCCAAAAGCCCGCACACCGTTCAGTACCGCGCTGTAAATAATGTAAAGGCATGCGATTATTATAAGGAGAGAGAGTATCTGCATGTATGCCTCAAGATGCATGTCCCCCATAAGAACTGCAATGTAATGGGCGCCCGCATAAAAAACAAGCAATATGATCAGGCTGAAAAAGGATTGAATTTTCAATGCATAGTTGATGATCGAGCGGGCGGCCTTTTCATTTTCTGCAACAAACCTGGACAGCCCCTTTGAAATCGCCCCTCCGAAGAGCCGCTCAAATACAAAAAAGAACGACGTTATAATGCCGAAGATTCCGTACATCTCAGGGCCTAAAGAGCGTCCTATATAAATATGGATTATATAACCGCTCAGTATGAACGCTGCCTGTCCGATTAGGATGTAAATTATGTCTTTTGTCATTCCTTTAGAAGATGTCAAGTTTTTAGTTGAAATTTATTTATGGCTCCCATTTAATTGTTATTCTTCAAGCAGCTTTTTTTGCTAATGTTTGATCTTTCTGCTCC
>JAGVGM010000096.1 GCA_020057065.1 Thermodesulfovibrionia bacterium | reverse complement strand
GTTCCATAATCGCCTCCTATCTGATAGCTTAACAGCTAACAGATTATAAGGCAATTTAATCGTTTTTGCAAATATCCAACTTTTATGTCGCAGACCCGACTGAAACCATACTCCCTTCCGCATCTGTTATTAAAGAAATATCTAATTGTTCCGTATATATAAACAGGAGATAAATGAAAAAATACTTTGTTCTTGATACAAACGTATTAATACACGATCCCGAAGCAATACTCAATTTTGCCGACAATGATGTCATACTTCCTATCACTGTCATCGAAGAGCTTGATAAATTAAAAAAAGGCAACGGGGAGATCCCTTATTCAGCAAGACAGTCTCTGAGGCTTATAGATTCTTTCAGGGAGATAGGTAACTTGTCTGCTGGTGTTGTAATGCCAAGCGGCGGCTTGCTGCGGGTTGTAATTAATGAGGGAATGCATCTGTCCAAATCCACAAATGACAACAAGATCATTTCCGCAGCCGTTTCCTGCGCAAGCAAGGAAGTCCCGCCTCATCCGGTAATATTGGTATCAAAGGATACATCCGTCAGGATCAAGGCAGACGCGATCGGGCTTGTTACACAGGATTATTTGAAAGACAAGACTACAGTATTCCAGAAATACGGATATATTATTGAAGGCGAGGCGGTCCCTGACGAAATGAGATCGGTGAGGTATTTAAAATCCGGCGACAAGATATTCAGGGTTTATGGTGAAAAAAATATGGAACTCATAAGGAGACAGCGTTCGATCATGAACATTTCTCCCAAGAATATAGAGCAGGAATGCGCAATCGACGCGCTCTTGTCACCGCAGATAAACGTGATAGCGCTTACCGGAAGGGCGGGTACAGGCAAGACCTTGCTTGCCATTGCCGCTGGTTTACATTTCTGCACAAAAACGCCTCACAAAGGCTCACAGGAATATGCAAAAAGATACGAGCAGGTCATGGTCGCCAGACCCATCGTCCCACTCGGTAATGACCTGGGTTTTTTGCCGGGCGATGTGAAAGAAAAACTTTATCCATGGATGCAGCCGATTTATGACAATCTTGATTTTATCGTAGGCACTCCGAACGATCACGGGGAAGACAAAGAGACCGATTACCGAAGCGCAGATTTTCTGATCGAATCGGAGATCGTGCATATAGAACCGCTTACTTATATCAGGGGCCGGAGCCTGCCCAAACGTTTTCTCATTATTGACGAGGCGCAAAATTTAAGGCCCCTTGACGTCAAGACCATCATAACCAGGTGCGGGGAGGGCACAAAGGTGGTTTTTACAGGCGACCTGGAACAAATCGACTCCCCTTTTCTTGATGCGGCATCAAACGGTCTGGCGCACCTGATAAACAAATTTATTCAGGAAGCAAACTTCTGCTATCTGAATCTCAGACAAAGCGCGAGATCAGTCCTCGCAGAACGGGCCGCGGAACTTTTATAACCTGATGCCTACAGTATCGGCAGATAGCGGTCTATCTCATACGGATGAATTTTTATCCGGTAGTTGTCCCATTCAATCTTTTTATTCTCGATAAAGTTATTAAATATGTGATCACCTAAAGCCTTGCGGACGACCTCGCTTTTCTCAGCGATCTCTATAGCCTCAATTAAGCTTCCCGGTAAAGCTTTTATCCCCAATTCCTGTCTGTCCTCTTCAGTGAGATGATAAATGTCTTTCTCAACAGGTTCAGGGAGTTCATAATTTTTTTCAATACCTTCCAGGCCGGCGGCAAGCATTACTGAGAAGGCAAGATAGGGATTACATGCAGGATCAGGCGAACGAAGTTCTATCCTTGTTGCTTTTTCCTTGCCTGGTTTGTACATAGGTACCCTTACAAGCGCCGAACGGTTTCTCCTGGCCCAGGCAATATAAACTGGAGCTTCATATCCCGGGACAAGTCTTTTGTATGAATTGACCCACTGGTTGGCTACCGCTGTAATTTCGGGGGCGTGTTTTAACAATCCGGCAATATATTTTTTGGCTATGTCAGAGAGATAAAATTTATCCTTCGCATCAAAAAAGGCATTCTTATCTCCTTTAAATAGCGACTGGTGCGTGTGCATGCCGCTTCCATTCTGCCCAAACATCGGTTTTGGCATGAAAGTAGCATAACAGCCGTATTTTGATGCAACCTCTTTAACTACAACTCTGTAGGTCATGACATTGTCTGCCATTGTTAAGGCGTCTGCATATTTCAGGTCAATCTCATGCTGTGAAGGCGCAACTTCATGGTGTGAATATTCGACTTTTATTCCCATTGATTCAAGGGTGAGCACCGTCTCCCTTCTCAGGTCGCTTGCCGCATCTAAAGTAGTCAGATCGAAGTATCCGCCCTTATCCAGCACCTCTGTGCCTTTATCATCTTTAAAATAAAAAAATTCGAGTTCAGGCCCCAGATAAAGTGTATAACCTTTTTCTTTCAATCTTTCGAGATTTCTCTTTAATGCATAACGCGGGTCTCCCTCATATGGAGTGCCGTCAGGGTTAAGGATGTCGCAATACATCCTCGCCACTGCCTGTTCCTTGGGCCTCCATGGTACGATCTGGAAAGTAGACGGATCCGGCTTTGCGATCATATCGCTTTCATCGATCCGTGCAAAACCCTTTATTGATGAACCGTCAAACCCCATACCCTCATCAAACGCCCCTTCAAGTTCTTCGCTTGTAATGGCAAAGCTTTTTAGTTGTCCGAGGATGTCGGTAAACCACAGCCTGATAAATTTCACATTATTTTTTTCTACCAGATCTAAAACATCTTTTTTGTCTCTGGGTTTTTCCATGTTTGTCTCCTCTCTGCGCCATTCCGGATTTAATGACGTTAAGGTAAATTGTTAACATCAATATGCTTAATTAACTGTGATTAAAGTAATTATACATGATAAACCCTGGCGCCTCAATAAGTTCTGGAATCTATTAGGAAGATGTCAAGTTTTTAGTTGAAATTTATTTATGGCTCCCATTTAATTATTATTCTTCAAGCAGCTTTTTTTGCTAATGTTTGATCTTTCTGCTCC
>JAGVGM010000197.1 GCA_020057065.1 Thermodesulfovibrionia bacterium | reverse complement strand
GGAGCAGAAAGATCAAACATTAGCAAAAAAAGCTGCTTGAAGAATAATAATTAAATGGGAGCCATAAATAAATTTCAACTAAAAACTTGACATCTTCGTTTAATGGGAGATAAAGCGAAGGGGAGCCTGGCCATAACTTTTACAGAACCTGCTATCTTACATATAGTTTCAAAAATGGTTGGAGAAAACACACAAAAAATTGATGAATCAGTGGCCGATTGTGTTGGCGAGATTACAAATATGGTAACCGGAGGCGCTAAAAAGATACTTTCGGAAAAAGGATATAAATTCGACATGGCTATCCCGTCAACCATAATTGGCAAGAATCATGCGGTAGTTCATGCAACAAAAGGTCAGGTTATGTGCATACCGTTCAAAATTCCAGCAGGAAGCTTTTTTGTTGAAGTGTGTTTTGAAGAGTAGATAATCTCCCATCGAGTAAAGAGGCAGAACAGTAATTATCATTATCCCCCACTCTAAAACAGCGTTAAGCGGTCAGCAGAGTATCAGGCAAACTTAAGGCTCAGCAATTTATATATCAACTTTGCTGCGAGGAAGTCAGGAGCCATATTGCTCTTCGACGGGCACAGCTCCACAACATCAAATCCAACAATGTTTTTATTCTTTGAAACGATCTCAAGCAGATCCAATACTCCATACCAGCCAAGTCCGCCAGGTTCCGGGGTGCCGGTAGAGGGCATGACAGAAGAATCAAAAACATCAAGGTCTATGGTTATATAAACATTTTGAGAAAGTTTCTTAACAACTTGTTTTATCCAGGTCTTTGAGTGATGTATGGTTGATGCATAGAATGTATTTTGCTTGTTAATATTCTTAAGTTCGGATGAATCAGAGCTCCGTATTCCAACCGAAACGATATTTCCCGTAATCTCTCTTGCCCTTGCCATTATGCAGGCATGACTGTATTTATCACCCTCATATGAGTCTCTCATATCAGAGTGGGCGTCCAGATGCAGGATACTGAAATTATTGAAAAACGCTGCATGGGCCTGAATAGTTCCAAGTGAAACGGTATGTTCACCACCCAATATAACAACAAACTTTTTATTTATTAAAGCATTGCTGACTTTTTGCCGAACTTTATCAACCATTGTCCGGGCATTGACGGCGGTAATAGCTTTTGCTGTATGGATACCTTTTTTATAAATTTCTGAACCTGTCTCAATGTCATAGAGCTCCATATTACGCGAGGCAGTGATGATAGCTTGCGGGCCTTTATCAGATCCCTTAATCCATGAACTGGTTTTATCGAATGGAACAGGAAGGACCAAAATATTTGAATTTTTACAGGCTGAATATTTAACCGGCAATCCGCCGAAATTATATAGTGGCTTGTTTGACAATTATTCTTCTAACAGCATGACCGCAGCAGCGACTACCGTTGTCCAGAGTCCATCCTTATGTCCTTCTGAAGATTGACAGATCTGCGTAGATTTAAATATATATTTACTGGCCTTATAAACCTGTTTTCTTGCATCCCATGCAAGGTCAGGATCAAAGGGGATACCGAGGGTGGTCGCAAGCATTGTTGCAGCAAGGTCTTCGGCGTATTCTCCGGATTTTTTTGCTGTCTCTCCGAATGTATGGTGTTCAGAAATATACCCGTAATTTTTCCTGTCCGAAGGAACTGCCAATCCAATTGCAGCAGAAACAAGTCTGTTGGCTTCATTTGTTTCGTTTCTTGCCATTACACAAAAAGTTATTTGTCCCGGCTTTATTAAAGAAAGACCCTTTTTTTTGTTTATGATTTTACAGTTAGGAGGGAAAATGCTTGAGACATACACAAGATTACATTTTTCAATTCCAGCCTGTCTGAGAGCGAGCTCAAAAGATGCAAGCTTGTCTTTGCTTACCCCAACACCTTTTGTAAAGAACATCTTTTTAGGTATTAAATAATCTATCATCCTAACCCCCGAGAGGAAGTATTTTGTGCGCAGCAACTATAACGCAAATGAGCGTATTTTTCAAGTAAGCGGATCATTTTTATAAAATATTCTGAATTTCATCGGGTATAATAACAATTATGAATTCGGCAAAGAAAAGATTAATTCTTTTTGATATTGATGGTACACTTATCACTGCCGGAGGCGCAGGGACACGATCTCTTGACAGGGCATTTAATGCTTTGTTTGGAATTAAAGACGCTTTTATATCTATTAAGATGTCGGGAAAAACTGATATCCAGATTATAAAAGAAGGGCTTAGGTTGCATGAATTGACAGGTGTTGATGGTAATGTTGAGAAAATGAAGGGCATGTATCTGAGCTTTCTCAGGGAAGAAGTGAATAATCCCTGGAAGAAGATGAAGCCGGGGATAGCAGATTTACTCGCTATATTAAAATGCAGGGAAAAGCCACTCGGTCTGCTTACTGGCAATCTCGAAGAAGGTGCGGGGATAAAGCTTACACCTTTCAGACTAAATGAATATTTTATTGATGGGGCCTTCGGAAGTGATAATGAAGATAGAGACGAACTCTTGCCAATCGCAATTGAAAAATTTTCCAGGAAAGGGTTTGCATATACACCGGCGGAATGTATTGTAGTGGGTGACACCCCGAGAGATGTCAGATGCGCCAAAATTCACGGTGCATTCTCTGTTGCGGTAGCAACTGGATCGTATTCAAAAGAAGAATTGCTAAGAACAGACGCAGATATAGTATTAGATTCTTTTGAAGATGCAGAAAAATGTGCGGCTGATTTAGGGATGATTGAGTTTAAAATGAATTACGGATAGTTTTTTATGGTTATTGCTTTTAATTTTTCCAATAACTTATCTGTCTCTCTATTGATTTTCCGGATTTGCACAAGTTTTTTCTGATAATATTGATACCTTTTTGCTTCTTTCAGTACGGTATCCCTATCATTTTTTTTAACCATTACAATTTTTTTCTTGCCGCTCTTGTTTACAGATAAGGCAAGATAAGGACCATGCAATAAACCCCTTTTGCATTTGCAATTATTTTTCCCGCATCTTCTAAACACATTGTGCGGCAAACCATGTACTAAAGGTTTACCATGCACCAGACTAAAAATATAGGTTGTTCTTTGTCGATTTAAATTCGACAGCGCTTTAATAATCGATTTTATTTCTTTACCGGTGTCCATAGCAATAAATCTTATATATATAATAGAAAAAAACATATAAGATATCAATACATTTTTTTGCTTTTGGTTTGATTGTGGTGGAGAAAGCGTTTTTCATTTTAACCTAAAAACGGCATTTAGCCGCTGATTTGCACAGATTGACGCGGATTAATCAATGAATTACAAGAAGTTCATAGCTCACCTTATTTGGTGAACAATAAAATAGGAATAAGTTTTTGTTTTATCTGCGGCTAAATGCTTTTTATAGGTTTAATAATGTTTGAATATCGTGAAGAGGGAATAATATGTTCCACGTGGAACAGGTAATTTAATCCTTATTCTTGAGATGCTTGGATCAAACATATGTGTTTGTAATGAGTAGCAAGCAGTAAATGACGAGTAAGGATTTATGATCTCTTTGCTCGTTATGCGTCAATCGTAGATAGTTTAAATTTTAGCCATTAATTATTCCATGAAAATTTTATGTATAGTACGTATTGAATGCCGTGCATTTTGTGATCGATCTTAATATTTTAAAAATAATAAAAGCATGTAAAGGATGTTGTTAAGATTTTATTAACACCTGTTAATATCTTTTCACTTGGCAATGTAACCGCCATGAAAATATATATAATTTAGGTAATTTTAAATATGAGAGATTATGATTTAAGTTGTTGGGTGAGAAATATTCAGACAGTATCGTGATATTTAACCTGAAAAATGCAGTTAAAAAACCACAGAGAACACAGAGATGAGTTCTGATTTTTGAAAAGACTCTGTTTTTTAGATGGTTCTCCATGTTCTCATTATTTTAAGTTTTAAGAGTTTTTAAACATAACTATTGCATAAAAGAGTGCACAGAGTAAAAAGAGATATTTTGTATTTTCTTTTTTTATTTCAGTAAATTCCTCTGTGACCTCTGTGGTTAAATGCATTATTTGGGTTAATTGACTATTTCTGATTTAATATGATACGTTAATTTTGGAAAAATATTATGCTTATCCTTGGTATTGATACATCTTGCGATGATACGGCTGCCGCTGTTGTGGAAGACGGCAAAAACATGCTTTCTAATATTGTTTCAAGCCAGAATGAGATCCATAGTAAGTATGGCGGAATAGTGCCTGAGCTTGCTTCAAGAAGACATATTGAAATGATAATACCTGTGGTTCATGAAGCAATGCGAAAAGCAGGGGCGGGATTCAATGATATATCTGCTATTGCAGTTAGCAGGGGGCCCGGTCTTATCGGGTCACTCCTTGTAGGAGTTTGTTTTGCCAAGGCGCTCTCATTTACAAGAAACATCCCTTTGGTTGCAATTAATCATCTGGAGGGTCATATATATTCCATATTTCTTGAGGTAAAGCCGAAGTACCCGTTTCTTGCCCTTGTTGTATCAGGCGGACATACCAGTTTTTATAGGGTGGATGGATTTGGTTTATATTCCGAACTCGGGAGAACAAGGGATGACGCTGCGGGTGAGGCCTTTGATAAGGTTGCAAAGCTTCTTGGATTTGGTTACCCGGGCGGTCCAATTATTGATGCTTTGGCGGCAAAAGGTAATGCCGGCGCTATCGCTTTTCCGAGAACCTTTCTAAAAGAAAGCTTTGATGTCAGTTTCAGTGGATTAAAGACAGCAGTATTAAACTATACAAAAAAATATCCGGAATCAAAAAAAGAAGATATTGCTGCCAGTTTTCAGTCTGCTGTTATAGAAATTCTTATAAAAAGAACTATAGATATTGCACGATCAATCAACGTAAAAAATATTGTATTATCTGGCGGTGTAGCAGCAAACAGCGCGTTAAGAAAGCAAATTAAAGAAAAATTCCTTGAGGCAGGATTGGAGGTTTATCTCCCTTCATTGGATCTATGTACCGATAATGCGGCAATGATAGCTGCAACAGGTTATTACCATTTTATAAACAATAAAATAGCAGATTACACTTTAAATCCAAAGGCTTATCTGACTCTTGGGGCAGCCGACGGCTAACCTTGAAGATACTATCAGGTGCAGTGTTTTTTAATATGCGAACCGAAGTTTGATATTCCCTTAAACGTTTCCTTGCATATGGGACAGGTGAAAGTGCCTTGTTTTAGTTTGTTTAGATTTTGTTTAAAGTAGTTTTTAAGTGTTGGTTTTCTCATGTCTTTACAGGGGGTTGTATCTTGCTCGCAAGTTTTTTTCATAGCTTTCTCGAATATTGATCTATTATTTGCATGTTATAAATATCTCTTGGCTTTATTAGGTGCTAAGTTTATTAATATAAATAATCCTATTCCAATTGTAAGGGCGGAATCAGCTACATTGAATGCAGGCCAATGCCATTTACCTATAAAAACATCAATAAAATCAATAACTTTGCCAATCATGAGCCTGTCGATAAGATTCCCTAACGCACCGCCCAGAATAAGAGAAAATGAATATATTTCCAATCCTTTTGCAAATTTTAAAGCATATATTATTAGCACAGCTATTGTAATTAAAGAAATGACTATAAAAAATTTATTGCCAAGAGAAGCAAATAGACCAAAAGCAGCGCCTTTATTTTCAACATAAACAAGTCTCAAGAAAGGCAATATATTTATGCTTTCATAAGGCATTATATTCGTAATCACAGCGCGTTTAGTGAAAAAATCACAAATAATTATTAAAGAGGAAATAACAGATATCAGCATACCCTTTCTCATGCTTTTATCGCTTCGAAGCATTTTTTACATAACTCGGGGTGGGGTTCATATGTGCCGACAGTTAAATCCCAGTTCCAGCACCTCTGGCATTTTTCACCATCCGCCTTCTCTACAATGATCGATAGATCTCCGGGTTCTGAACTTTTGTATGTTTCATGCGGGACCGCAATGTCTGTTAGTACCTCAGTAGAAGAAACAATAAAAAGTGTTGGTAAAAAAGACTTATAGTTATTAAGCAATTCACTGGTTTCATCATTTGCGTAAATAGTAATTTTGGCTTCAAGGGCATTACCAATAAGCTTTTCCTGGCGTTTTATCTCTAAAGCCTTATTAACCTCATCACGAATTCTTGATAGTTTTTTCCATTTTTCGACCAACTCCCTATCAATCCATTCAATATTTGCTTCTGGAAATGCAGAAAGAAACACACTCTCCTCTTTCTTGCCGGGGATGTGCTGCCATATCTCCTCTGCGGTAAAGGAAAGTATTGGCGCTATTAATTTAGTCAATGAAATCAATATGTTATATAAAACAATCTGAGAAGCCCGACGTTCTTTTGAATCTTTTTTAAACGTATACAAACGGTCTTTTAGAATATCAAGATAAAAAGCGCTCATGTCAATTACACAGAATTGATATATGGAATGGTAGACTTCATGAAATGCAAAGGTTTCGTAAGAATTATTGACCTTTTGAATAAGCTCCTGAAGTATGCTTAAGGCATATAGATCTATTTCAAGCAGGTCTTCCCTGTTCAATTTGGCAAGATCCGCCATTGACGGGTCAAAGTCATTGATATTTCCAAGCAGAAATCTGCTGGTATTTCTTATTTTTCTGTAGGCCTCTACAAGGCGGGAGATTATTTCATTTGATATCCTCATATCCTCCCGATAGTCGGCTGATGAGGTCCAGAGTCTCAATATCTCAGCACCATGTTTTTTTGTGATTTCCTGAGGCGCTACTACGTTTCCGATAGATTTTGACATTTTTTTTCCTTGTCCATCTACAACAAAACCATGAGTAAGTACGGCTCTGTAAGGCGCTTTACCCCTTGTTCCAACAGACGTAAGGAGGGAGCTTTGAAACCATCCCCTGTGTTGATCGCTTCCTTCGAGATATAGATCAGCGGGACTGGAGAGGCGCTCATCAGCCTCTAAAACCGCTGCATGACTGACCCCTGAATCGAACCAGACGTCAAGGATGTCAATCTCTTTTGTAAATTCCTGTGAACTGCATTTCGAACATTTGTACCCTAAAGGAAGTATTTCTGCTTCCGATTTTTCAAACCAGATATCAGCGCCAGAGCCTGCAACCTCTTTTTCGATCTTGTCCATTACAATAGGATCATTTATAAATTCCTTGCATTTTTTACACCGGAGCAATGTGATAGGAACTCCCCATGCCCTTTGCCTCGAGATACACCAGTCAGGCCTGCTCTCGACCATGCCCGAAATTCTGTCCATTCCCCATCTGGGAATCCATTCAGTATTCTTAATTTCGCCAAGCGCCTTGCGCCTTAAATCATTTTTTCCCATTGAAATAAACCATTGCTCCGTAGCCCTGAAAATAACAGGTTTTTTACATCGCCAGCAGTGGGGATAGGAATGCCTTATATTCTCCGGTGAACCGAGCAATGCGTGTAACTCTTCGAGTTTATTGATAATTTCATTGTTTGCCTTGAATACAAACTGCCCGGCAAATTCTGAAACATCTTCTGTAAAACAACCTTTTATATTAACCGGAGCATATATGTCCAGCCCATATTTTAAACCCATTTCATAATCTTCTTCACCATGCCCCGGTGCGGTATGAACTACTCCGGTTCCCTGATCCAATGTGACATGTTCTCCTAAAATAGTTTCCACGTCGCGGTCGATCCACGGATGTCTGCAAACAATGCCTTCAAGCTCAGAACCGGCCCACGCGCCATCTGTAATTTTATAATCGCTTTCTTTATACCCAATTTTTTCCATGCAGGCTTTAATTAAATCCTGAGCGAGGATAAGCTCTCCTTCTGGTGTTTGGACAAGACGATAAATGTACTGAGGGTGCAATGACAAAGCCATATTGGCAGGAAGCGTCCACGGCGTTGTTGTCCATATTACAAAAAAAGTCCCTTTCACGGCATCCGGAGTGAACTTACCCTTTGGTCCTTTCACTCTGAACTTCACATAGATCGAAGGCGATTCTTTGTCGGCATATTCAACCTCTGCTTCTGCAAGGGCCGTTACACAGGTCGGACACCAGTGAACAGGCTTCTTCCCCTTATAAACCGAACCCGTTTGATAAAATTTATTAAACTCTTTGACTATAGAAGCCTCATATAAAAAATCCATTGTAATGTAAGGACGCTCCCAATCGCCGAACACGCCGAGCCGTTTAAATTCATCCCTCTGGATATCAACAAACTTTGCTGCATATTCTCTGCAAAGTTTTCTTTTCTCGATTTTTGAGGTGGTGTCTTTTTTAGAGCCGAGGTTCTTGTCAACCTGATGTTCTATCGGAAGGCCGTGACAATCCCAGCCGGGGACATAAGGAGCGTAATAACCTTTCATTGATTTATATTTAATGATCATATCTTTGAGCACTTTATTGAGGGCATGACCAATATGAATATTGCCATTGGCATACGGAGGGCCGTCATGCAGAATATAAGTCTTCTTGCGGTCCCTTTCCTGTATTTTCTGATAAATCCCGGCCTTTGCCCAGAAGTCAAGGAGATCCATCTCCTTCTGCGCTAAATTAGCCTTCATTGGGAAAGCTGTATTGGGAAGATTTAAGGTGTTTTTATAATCAATGGTCATAATTCTTGTTCAACGTGACAAATCTCATTATATAATATTTAGATATTCTTATTAAATAATGCGATGGATCTATATTTGTTCTGATCATCGCTTATTGAAAAATTATAAAGATGAAATTTAACAACAATCATCAACTTGTGTCAAGAATAATGAAGTGTCTCAATAGTGATATGGTGTTTTCTGACATAATATCTTGACAATACTGGATGTTTGGCTGATAATGGACTAACCCCGTCTATATGTTGAATTATTACTGGAGGGAAACGTGCTTGATAAGATAAATCCTCTTGAAACTATTGCATGGAAAAAGCTTAGAACACATTTTGATGTTATGAAGGGCCTCCATATGCTGGATCTGTTCAATGAAGATCCTGACAGGATCTCAAAGTTTTCCATAAGACATGAAGATATACTCCTGGATTATTCAAAAAATATTATTAATGAAGAGACGCTTCAGCTTCTTTTTGAACTTGCCCGGGAAGTACGGTTGAAAGATGCAGTAGAAGAAATGTTTTCGGGCCATAAGATTAATGAGACCGAAAACAGGGCAGTACTTCATGTCGCTTTGAGAAATATCTCGAATACCCCAATTTATGTTGACGGTAAAAGTGTAATGCCCGATGTTAATTTTGTATTAAAGCAGATCGAATATTTTTCTGAAAGCATTATCTCAGGTGAGTGGAAAGGATATACCGGCAAGTCAATAACAGACATAATAAATATCGGTATCGGCGGTTCGGATCTTGGCCCTGTGATGGTGACAGAGGCATTGAAGCCGTACTGCAAGTCTCACTTAAGAACCCAGTTTGTTTCAAATATCGACGGAACACATATTGCCGAGACGTTGAAAAAACTGTCCCCGGAAACCTCGTTGTTCATGATCGCATCAAAGACATTTACAACACAGGAGACAATGACCAACGCACATACGGCGCGGAGCTGGTTCTTAGGTTCAGCAAAAAATGAAGCATATATAAAACGCCACTTCGTAGCGATATCTACTAATAGTGAAGAAGTTGTCAAATTCGGCATTGATGCAGGCAATATGTTCCGTTTCTGGGACTGGGTAGGCGGTAGATATTCCCTTTGGTCCTCAATCGGCCTTTCAATAGCATGTTCGATCGGGTTTGAAAAATTCGCTGAACTTCTTGAAGGCGCATATACAATGGATAAACACTTCAGGGAAACACCATTTGAAGAAAACATCCCTGTTATTCTGGCGCTGATAAGCATTTGGTATAATAATTTTTTTGGATCTGAGACTGAAGCCATCCTTCCATACGACCAATATATGCACAGGTTCCCGGCATATTTCCAGCAGGGTAATATGGAAAGCAACGGTAAATACGTTGGCAGGGATGGAAGAGAGGTTTCTTACCAGACCGGCCCTGTTATATGGGGCGAACCCGGAACCAACGGTCAGCATGCTTTCTATCAACTCATACATCAGGGGACCAAACTGGTCCCCTGCGATTTCATAGCATCTGCCATAAGCCATAATCCGATAGGGGACCACCACGCACTGCTGCTTTCAAACTTTTTTGCCCAGACAGAGGCCTTAATGAAAGGGAAAACTATAGAGGAAGTGGTTGCGGAACTCAAGGCATCAGGCAAAAGCAGCGAAGATATCCAGCGGCTTGCTCCTTTTAAAGTATTTAAAGGCAACAGACCTACAAATTCAATTTTATGCAGGAAACTTACGCCAAGGACACTCGGCGGACTTATCGCGATGTATGAGCATAAAATTTTTGTTCAGGGTGTTATCTGGAATATATTCAGCTTTGACCAGTGGGGGGTTGAATTAGGCAAACAACTTGCAAGTAAAATTTTTCCTGAATTGAAAGGCGATGATCCGGTCCTGTCTCACGATCCCTCGACAAACGGTTTAATCAATGCCTTTAAAAATATGAGGAAGTAAAGAATTTAATTAAATACATTTATTTCTCCATTAGCCGGATTAATTCTTGTTCATCTATTTTGTATTCCCGTGCAAGGTGCTGAAGTGTAGCGCCTGTTTGATTCATTACCTCTTTTATGTAATCTGTGAAATTCGTTTGCTTCTCACAGGTGTTGAAATAATTCCTGAGTACCATAGCAAGTCCTTCAGATGGTATTCTGTATCCTTTTTTTGTTGCTTCTGTTTCCCCTACGATCTCAGGGATGCCGATAATAATAATCCTTTCATCCACAATAATGAAACGCATGTTATGTACCATAAGGCAACTGCTGTAAAATATCTCGGCGCCTGCTTTTGTATAAAGATAGCCTATATGCAGCCTGTCAGGAAATTTTGGTAAAAGATATTTTACCCGCACCTTATTTTTTGAAAGGTTCTCAATGGTGGCAATGATGTCTCGCGTCATTTGCCTGTCTTCGCCGCCGGGGATCCTGCCTGTGATACAGCCCACTATCTCTTCCTTTGCGCCCATCATGGAATCAATGACCATAAGAAAATATTCCTGTCGGGTGAGGATCTTCGTTGCCTTCCCCATTTCCATTAACAGGTTGTCTCTCTGTTTACCTTCCCGTATACTGTAAACAAGAAGTATAATAGTTGCTACGAGCAAAACTGATTCGAGCAAAAGAAGACCGATTTCGATAGTCATCGTTTATTTTCCTCAATTATCCTGTTCAGCCTTTCTTCAACAAAACTTCTTATCTCTGCAAGGCGTTTTTCACTTTGTGCTTCAAAACGCAGGACCAGAACCGGCTGGGTATTGGATGCGCGGATGAGCGCCCAGCCGTCATCAAATTGAATTCGTATCCCATCAATAGTGATTGACGGATATTCATTAAATGCCTGCTGGGCTTTTTCAGCAATTGTAAACTTGATCTCATCAGGGCAGTCGAACCTGATTTCAGGAGTTGCAATTGTATGTGGTACATCTTGTAAAAGCGCCTTTGTGCTGTATGGCGCCCCAGCTTTTTTTATGATTTCAAGAAGTCTCAGGCTTGCATAGATCGCATCGTCATATCCGAAATATCTGTGCGCAAAGAACAGATGCCCGCTCATTTCACCCGCAAACAATGCATGTTCTATTTTCAGTTTCTCCTTGATCAGTGAATGTCCGGTCTTCCACATGATAGGTGTTCCGCCATGAGCAGCAATATCATCATAAAGGGTCTGCGAGCATTTTACCTCACCGATTATTTTTGCGCCGGGGTTGTTCTTCAGGATATCCCTTGAAAAGATTATCATTAGCTTGTCTCCCCATATAATATTGCCATCCTCGTCAATAGCGCCGATCCTGTCGGCATCGCCGTCATAACCTATCCCGACATGTGCCTTGACCTCTTTTACTTTTGCAATAAGGTCTGTGAGATATTTTTCTACCGTTGGATCAGGATGATGATTCGGGAACCTTCCGTCAGGTTCGCAAAAGAGCTCAAATACCTCTGCCCCGAGGGTTCTCATAATCTTTGGCGCAACAAGCCCGCCTGTGCCGTTGCCTGCGTCAACAACTACTTTAAGACCAGATAAACTTTCAAACTTGTCACTTAAAAAATTAAGATAGTCTTCGATTACCTGATATTCTTCCACCCCGCCGCTTCCATTCCTGAAATCTCCTTCATCAATGATCTTTCTGATATCCTGTATCGCATCCCCAAAAATCGTTGTTTTGCCAACACTCAATTTAAACCCATTGAATTCCGGGGGATTATGACTGCCTGTGATCATAATGCCGCCATCAAGTGACAGCTTGTGTATGGAGTAATATTGCAGGGGTGTCGGACATACTCCAAAGTCAATAACATCAATTCCGGAAGAAGTCAGTCCCTTAACAATGCTTTCTCTTATTGCAGGTGAGTGCAGCTTTGCATCTCTTCCAACACTTATCGTTGCCCGTTCTTTATTAAGGGACTTAAGAAGATAGGAAGCATACCCTTTGCCTATAAGTTCAATGACCTCCGCATGTAGGTCCTTCTCCCATATGCCTCTTATATCGTATTGCCTGAAAATAGTGGGATTGATCATCGCAGTCTCCTGTTAAATGGTATCATGAATTATAACATACACTTAAAATATGCTTAGCCATATCTGACTTATATTATTTTATGGTGAACCATGTTTTAATGTATGCAGATATCTGGATTCCCGCCTGCTTTTCTGCCGGCAGGTTTCTACGGGAATGACGTCATTTAACTTGTAATTCACTGCAGCTTGCTGCAGCCAGGGAACTTTATTCGTAAATTGTGAGCTGGAACACAGATAATCCGTGCCTTTTTGAATACTCTATATATAAGAAATTACATAAAGAGAGGTGCTGTCTATGAGCATAGATATCGAAGCTTTTTATATAGAGACCTTAAATTATTTTCAGAGCAATACTAATATAGCGATTGCCTTTGCAGGGATACTCCTGGTATTACTTGTAAGGAAGCCCAGGTTGTTTTTCATAATCGCATTAATTGTGGCAGTTAATGTCGCCTCACTATTTGTAATTTCCAAGATTTCATCAGCGGGAATAGGCCAAAAGAATAGATTGGTCCATGAAAGCATTCAACAACTAACAGCAAATTAAAGATCGTATTCAGAATCAGAAATCCACAAAAATTAAACCAGGGCTAAAAAAGGCAGACTAATGTATTAATTTGTTTGGTTTGTGTTTTTTGTGGTTGTTTCGAACCCGCATTATTCAGAAACTTGAACCATTTTTGCTTCAAATAAAACTTACGCATAATCAGAGCTAAAGCTGT
>JAGVGM010000129.1 GCA_020057065.1 Thermodesulfovibrionia bacterium | reverse complement strand
GGGTGTTGAAGACCCGAAACTCGATGCGGAGATAATCTCGATGCTTACAAAGATTTTAAGCGGCATCGGACTTGCGGGACTTAATTTTGAGATAACCTCAATCGGCTGCAAAAAATGCAGGCCTGCTTACCGGGATTCGCTGAAGAATTTTCTGCGTGAAAAACTGAGCAGCTTTTGCAGCGATTGTCAAAGGAGATTTGACGTTAATACCTTAAGGATACTGGATTGCAAAGTACCTGATTGCGTAAGCATAAGACAAGGTTCTCCTCCTGTCATAAATTACCTTTGTGCGGAATGCAAGGAACATTTTGACAGTCTTAAACATCATTTAATTCTTTTAAAAGCGCCACACACAATAAACCCGAATCTCGTCAGGGGTCTTGACTACTACAATAAAACAGCATTCGAGGTTACGAGTGAATCTCTCGGCGCGCAGAAGGCGGTGGCGGCAGGCGGTAGATATGACGGACTTGTAGATGAATTCGGCGGACCGCCAACACCCGGGATTGGTTTTGCAATCGGAATGGAAAGGATTATTCCGCTTATTAAAGACAGAGTTAACAAAACCGAAGGGCCTGATCTTTTTATATGTACTTTGGGAGAGAAAACCACTGAAGAAGCTTTCCTGTTAGTCGAGCAATTACGGTCTCAAGGTATTATGGTTGAAATGAATTATGAACTGCATTCACTCAAGAGTCAGATGAGAAAGGCGGATCGGATTGGCGCAAGAAACGTTATTTTCATTGGAGAAGATGAGATCAAAAAAGGTATAATCGTAATCAAGGATATGTTGAGCAAAAAAGAAACCGAAATTGGTTTCTATGCAGATGAATTAGTTAAGATAATCCGTGAAAAAAAATAACTTCATAGATAATTGCACAGGTGTAATTCTTGCCGGCGGGGAGAATAAAAGGATGCCCGTCCTGAAAGGTTTTATTGAGGTCGAGGGCAGGAAAATTATCGAGAGAAACCTTAAGACCATGAAACAACTCTTTCAGGAGGTATTTATTATTACCAACCAGCCTGAACTTTATACTTATCTCGGCGTACCGATGTTTGGTGACGTTTACAATATACGGGGGCCCATGACAGGCGTGCTTACAGCATTGATAAATTCATCAAGCAATTGGATTTTTGTGTCGGCATGCGACATGCCGTTTATAAACCCCGATGTTATACGGTTTATGGCCCGGGAAAGATATAATCCAACCTGTATTAATATAATAAACAAGGGGCAAAAGAGCGATTTAGACACCATATCCATGGCAGGCATATATGATACCGTAGTCCCCCTTGTGAACAATAAAGCAGAGCCCCTTTTTGCTTTTTATGCAAAAAAGATCATGGGCTCCCTTGAACAGTTTATATTGGCAGAAAAGAAAAGCATAAAAAATTATTTACTTAATCATGATAAAAGAGTAAAATATATTACAACAGAAGATATTAAACATATAGACCCTGACTTAAGGTCTTTTATTAACCTTAATAATCCAGAGGACGTTGAGCTTAATTTAAGTCATAAGGATAAATCAAGATTTCAGCAGAGCCTGTTAATCAGGTAATTAACAGTAAGTAATGAAAAATGAGCAAACATTAATTGATCATTATTCATTGCTGCTTAAAAAACGAGGAGGAGAAAATGTTTGGACTTGGAACAACAGAGCTTATAATAATTTTAGTGATTGTAATAATACTTTTTGGCTCTACAAGATTGCCGCAAATTGGCAAAGGGATAGGGGAGGCTATAAAAAATTTCAAGAAGGCGTCCTCGGCGGCATCTGAAATTGACGTAACCCCTAAAGCAAACTCTGAAGAAACAGACACTGGCAAGGAAAATAAGTCATAAGTGGTATTGCAGGGCACTTTTGCCTATATCGATCTTAAAGCCCTTTCCAACAATCTGAGAGCCGTCAAAAAAAAGACCGGCAATAAAAACATAATGGCCGTTGTTAAGGCGAATGCCTACGGACACGGCGCTGCAGAAATTTCTAAACATCTTGCCAGGAACGGTATATCTTACCTCGGCGTTGCATTTACAAACGAGGCGCTTCAACTTCGGGAATCAGGAGTTAAAACCCCCATACTTGTCTTTTTCGACAGGGACCATATCAGGGAGTGTTTTGAGTATGGTCTTACGCCGGTAATTTTTGACCTGAACACTGCCAAAAGCCTCTCCAGGGAAGCCGTCAGGCGTAAACGCAGGATAGCGATACATATCAAAGTGGACACCGGCATGGGACGTCTGGGGTTTACTCTTGACAAAGCGCCTGCAGCAATACAAAAAATAGCGGGTATGGAGAACATAAAGCTTGAGGGACTTATGAGTCATTTTTCGGATGCAGACCTTCAGGATAAAGAGTTTGCCGATCTGCAGTTTAAGAGATTTCTTTCCCTCAGAAAGGAATTGAGGCGGAATGGGATCACTTTCAAATATTTTCACATGGCTAACAGCGCAGCGGTTATAACCATGCCCGGCGCCCATCTCAATATGGTGAGGCCCGGCATCATGCTTTACGGATATGGAGATGAAGATCTTAAACCCGTATTAAGCCTCAGGAGTAAAATACTTATGCTGAAAAAAGTCCCCGCCGCTACTCCGATAAGCTATGCCAGGACCTTCATAACAAAAAAGAAAAGCATCATCGCAACAATTCCCGCCGGATATGCAGATGGATACAATAGAAAACTCTCAAACAGGGGAGAAGTGCTTATCAACGGTAAACGGGCTCCTGTTATCGGCAGGGTCTGTATGGACACTATAATGGCTGATGTAACTGAAATACACGATGTGAGCATTAATTCAGAGGTGGTATTAATAGGCTCTCAGGGAAAAGAAAAGATCACTGCTGCCGATATAGCAGATAAAACAGGCACCATCCCTTACGAAGTGCTCACTTCTATAGGGCAGAGAGTTAAAAGGATATATCAATACTAAGAGGCAGATACAAAATCTTTAGTGATCTCTTTTAAGAAGATTATTTTTGTGCCGTTTATTGAGCCTTCGACTTTTAAATCATCCAGATATGCCCTGATGCGGCTGTTATCAGTGTCTGATAATGCAAAATCTTTTTGAGGGATTGAAATTTCGGCAGAAAAGATATTTTCTTTCAGTTTGAATGAAAGATGATAATTATCAAAACCGGTTCCGGCAGTTCCAATGACATTTACGAATAGATCAGATAAGGCGATCTGTAATTGCCCGATTATTTCCCCGGGAATATTGAAATTATCAGCAACAGACTCGATTGTTCTAACGGCTACAAGCTCTGCTTTTATATTGGCGGGAATTGTAATATCAAAAGACGGCGATCTATCGGGTTTTATAAAACGGATTTTTTCTCCAATGATTATATTCTTGATCTTTCCCCATGGCTGATTTTCGATCTCCCTGAGATACAATCCCCTGATGAAATCGATTAATATATTATCGTCAGCAGGTTCAAGTTCGCTGAATCCCGGCTCAAAGGTCCCCGAAGCATGAAGAAGCCCGACTAGGCCTTCAATCTCTTGCTGACTGATGGAAAGTTTACCGGCAAGGTTTGACAGAACATTGCCGGAACGGTCCTGATAAAGGTGGTAAAGTAACATTAGGGAAGGTTTTCTTAAATTAAAATGTGGAATGTATGTTTTTAAGATAGAGGTCCAGTACATAAAGGTCTTACCTTTTGTAATTTCACTGAGATATATCAGCCAGAAATTCTCTTCGGAAAGGGTACTGGAGGCCTGCCGCGCGGCATGAATGTAATTTTTCATATAGAAGGGATTCCCGTTGAATAAATTGATGTTATCAAGCAGTTCATCCTTCATATTTAACTTGAATATTTCACAGAACGTTGTAAAAAGCCTTACTGAATCATCCTGATTCAGTCCTGTCAGATTCAACAGATCAAGATACTCGCCGAAAGATGTATCTTCAAAGAACATCTTGTTGAGTTCAGCCTGGCATCCTGAGAAGATATGAGGGGTAAAGGGAGACTTGACAGAGCTTTCAAATAACATCCAGAAATTCATATTATTATCCGAGATATTTATTTCACAGAATTTTCTCATTTTATGAAAATCATCTATTATGACAATTACCGGGGTTCCGGTAGTTAAATAACTGCGGTATGGAGCCGCGATTGCAAACAAAAACAGGTTCAAAGGGTCGGCATCTTTCTTCATCTGCAGAAAACTATCCATAATATCGACGACCCATTTTACGCCCGACTCTTTAGCAAGCTGAGATACATCTTCCAGAGAATATATACAGGCATTGATCGTTGAGAAATCTTTCTTCAGAAAAGCGAGGCTTTGAACTATAAAGGTACAAAAATAATCCTTTGAAAAATTTTCTATGGAAGTAAACGCGGTCTTGATGGTGTAGAAAAAAGGTATGGCATTATTCTGGTTAGTGAAAAGGTGATAAAAAGTCTGTCTTAAAAGCTCTGTCTTGCCTACCCCGTTCCTTCCCGAAAGGAAAATGCCCGTGGCGTTGCCGGACTTTGCCGAGGCGTGGATATTTTTGAGCATCTCAAGCTCATTGTCCCTGCCAAAAAAAGTTTTTAATGTAAATTGTGTAGGCATAATAGAAAATTAATAATTAGTAATTTATAATTTGCAATTAAGGATTCATTTATTGTTCATTATTCATTGTTAATTGTTCATTCTACAAATATACCACCTTATTCCCTCCTCCCCTTTTGGCAAGATAGAGGGCCTGATCGGTTTTTTCAAAGAGTTCTCCGACAGAGGTGGCGTCGTCCGGATATGTAGTGAGCCCCAGGCTGACAGTCAGCGGCATTTCGAACAGTTCCTGCTGCATGGCTTTATCGATCTTCTCCTTCAAACGGTTTGTAATATGTATTGCATCGGCTTTTGTGGTCTGAGGGAAAATAGCGACAAATTCATCACCGCCAAATCTCGCTGCAATATCAACGTTTCGTAATGATTTCTCCATGATGGTCGCCAAAGCTCTTAAAAGTTTATCACCGGAGATGTGACCGAAGGTATCGTTATATTCCTTGAATTTGTCCATGTCGAGCATAATGAAACTGAAAGGATGTTTATATCTGTTATAGCGGATGATTTCTTCGGAAAGTCTGGTGCTGAGATAACGCCTGTTATAGATGCCGGTCAATGGGTCTGTTATTGATAATTGCTGTAATTCCTCGGTCTGTTTGTATAAAATACTTCTTTCTATTGCAATTGCAGCGTTGTTGACGAAAGACTGCAGCAGGTTTAAATCTTCTTCCGTAAAAACATCACCCCTTATTTTATCTGATACATTCAGAACCCCTGTTACCCTGTCATCAACCTTTATAAGTATGATCATAAAGGATTTTGTCTTATAACGTGATCTGTTTTCCCGTCTGATCCTCGGGTCTTTTTCGATGTCGCTAACAAGGAGCGGCTCCTGCCTGTCAATAACTATTCCTGCTATACTATCGTCCTTTTTAAGCCTCATTCTCTCATGAACGACTTCATCTGAGCCCTTTTGGGCTTCTACAACAAGTTCAGATGTTTCGTGGTCCAGGAGCATAAGAGAGCCCTGCTCTGCATTCATAAGTTGGAGAGATGTTTCGATAAGTGTATTAAAAAGCTTCTCTTTGCTTAAGATCGAAACAATTGAACTGGAAAAATCAGCAAGATACTTCAAGCGGTTATCTGCCTTTTTGAATTTAGATGCGGAAAGGCGCAAATGCAGATTTTCGAAATGAAGCTGCAGGTAATCTCTGAAGGCATTCATTATCTTCAAATCCTCTTTTGAGAGATGCCTGTCAAAGATCCCGATAATTCTCTCGATCGTATCGCCTGAGAAAATAGGGAATAAATAGAAATATTCAATCTCTTTAAGCGGGCCTGAAGAAGCAAGTTTCCCTGAATCTGCAGAAAATAAATAAGTCCTTGTATTGAACATTTCGTGTATAAGGGGGCTTTCTGCGTCAAGATGAAATCCGGCAAAATCATCCTTGTATTTGCCTGTACTGTAGGTGCTTTTGTATAGACTATTACTGTCAAGCGCCATAAAAGCAGCCGATGTACTGCCAAAGACAAACTCAATAGTGTCTAATATATATCTGTACATCAATTCCGGATTCCTGGATAACGCCCTGAATGTACCGCTGTCGAAGAGAGACATAACCCGGAAAAACTTCTCTTCAAGCCTGTATCTGTCATCAAAACTTAATAAAAGACGATTTACTGTAAGGGAAACATATTGCGCCACTGATGCTGCATGATCTTCTCCTGAAAAACTCAGGGGGCCGGCAACCGGTATAAAAGGAAGATCGTTAGTTTTGGCAAATTTCAAAAATTCGAGCAGGTCCTCATAAGAGGCAAAACCTCCTCTTCCTCCAATATATACCTTTTCTCCGGACCATTCTATAGAAAAAGAAAAATTTATTATCCCGGCCCGGCACTTAAAGACTACGGGCTCATTTGTCTGCAAAGACTCAACCATCATTTCTTTACATGAATCAGGGCACCTGAAACTGTCTGATCTTACTGATTCCAGCAATTTACAGAAAGGATTCTCTTCGGTATAGAATAGTTCGCCGTTCTTTCCATAAATATATAGTCCGAAATTTACTGTCCTGGATATTACACTGAAATAATCAGTCCAGCTTTTTGAGGATAAAAACTGTGCAAGTGAGTTGATAATCATTGTCGCTTTCAGTATTTTGATGATAACTGTCTGAAAAATATAATTTTATTGAGGCATTACTAAGGCAAAGCACATTTTAGCCTTATTTGAACATCCAATACCCTTAAAGTTTAAAGCAAAAAATAAGCCAAATTGTAACATATTGAAATCATGAGATATTTTAATTAAGTGAACCCTAAAGAATGTAAATATTATCGACAGTATTGGAATAAACTGATAAAAATGCAGAATTATTATTTAATATCAAATACTTCCACATGTTAAATTACTTTACATAAGTTGTCGCTTTTTTAGATTTTATTTTCCCGTGAGTTTCATAGGATCAAGTAAACGATCTGCTAACGGTTTCTCTAATATACCTTTTTCAACAGTAACCTGCTTTACGGACTTTCCTGTACGGAAGGCCTCTTTTGACACTTCAGCGGCAGATTCATATCCAATGATCGGATTCAAAGCTGTTACTATCGCAAGGGTCGTTTCCGCAAGTTTTTTACATCGTTCAGAGTCTGCTCTAATACCTTTTAAGCACTTTTGATTAAAGACCCGAATACCATTGGTTAGTATTTCGATCGATGAAAGCAGGTTATACGCTATTACCGGCATCATAACATTAAGCTCAAGCTGTGAAGCCTGCGTTGCATATGCTATGGTTGTGTCATTTCCTATTACCTGGAAACAGACCATATTAAGCATTTCAGCCATAACAGGATTGACCTTCCCCGGCATTATTGATGAGCCGGGCTGTACCGCAGGGAGCTGGATCTCTGCAAATCCGGTGCGCGGTCCCGAACTAAGCAGCCTTATATCATTAGCTATCTTTGTAAGAGTTATTGATAATCCCCTTAAAGAAGCGCTGACCTCAAGGGCCGGATTTACATTCTGAATCCCTTCAAATAAGTTTTCACAACTCCTGAATTTCGTATTTGTGATTTTTCTGATTTCTCTAATAACGTAGCGTTGGAATCCGGGAGTTGAGTTTATCCCTGTACCAACTGCGTTACCGCCGATCGGTAAATATAAGAGCGATCCCGAAGCCTGCGATATCCTGCGTATATCGTTTTTAACGGCCGCTGAATAGCCGCTGAATTCCTGCCCCAGTCTTATGGGCACGGCATCCTGAAGATGTGTCCTGCCGGCCTTGACAATTCCATCGAACTCTTTTGCTTTGCCTGACAAAGTGTCCTTTAAGGCGGTTAACACCGGGAGCAGATCGTCTCTTACCGCTTCAAAAGCTGAAATGTACATTGAGGCAGGGATGGTGTCATTTGTCGACTGAGCCATATTCACATGGTCATTTGGATGGATCCGTTTGTAATCACCTTTTTTACCTTTTAATATTTCAATGGCCCTGTTTGCGATTACTTCATTTGCATTCATGTTCTGAGAAGTCCCTGCGCCTGCCTGATAAACATCAACAACAAAATGGTTATCATGCGCTCCGTTAATTATTTCCAGGGCCGCCTTCTCAATAGCCTTTGCCTTTCTACTGTCAATAAGCCCGAGTGCGCAGTTGGCCCTGACAGCGGCAAGCTTCACTATTCCCTGCGCCCTGATAAAACGCCTCGGAAGCGTCAGTCCGCTTATGGGAAAATTTCCTGCAGCTCTTTTGGTCTGTGCACCGTAATAAGCATTGTCCGGGAGTTTTACCTCACCAAGTGTATCCTTTTCGATCCTCAATGATCTGTCTCCTTATGATTCTATGGATCAGCTCAAATTATAACTTTTTGAAAAAATTATTTACACAGTCCATTATTAAAGTTTTTTGACAGCCTTTAACACAGTTCATTATAATGATTTACATGGTACCTGTTAATGAAATAATCTTACGCCTTCTTCTTGGCGCGGTGATCGGAGGCATAGTCGGCTTTGAAAGGGAAATCCACGGAAGGGCCGCAGGGTTCAGGACACAATTGATCGTTTGTGTCGCCTCAGTACTGATAATGATTATTTCAGAGAACTATTATTTCAAGATCCACACACTTGATCCAACATTACGAATTGACCCGGCAAGGATATCTGCAGGCGCTCTTATAGGTATTGGTTTCTTGGGCGCCGGGGTAATTATCAAGAGCGGCTTTGCGATAAGAGGGCTGACGACAGCAGCTTCAATATGGATCGTCTCTGCGATAGGGCTTGCGGTCGGAGCCGGTCTTTATTTTGAAGGGATCGCGACATTTATAATTACAATAACCGCGCTCATGGCCCTCCGGAAGATTGAGAGAAAGATCAAGGTATTGCGGTATAAGATCATCACGGTCTCAACATCATTGCCTGGAGACAGGGAAAATACAATTACATCAATACTCCTTAATCATGGATTCCATATTCATTCCATTAATTATGAAAGAAATACGACAAAGAGTGAACTTGTATATAGTTTTACCGTTTCATCGAGGGACAAAAATGCAGGGAGACAATTATTTTCTGAACTGGGTTCAATGGACTTTGTTAATACACTGAAGATCAGCGGATAAGATCGAACGACTGGTTTTATTGAGTAGTTAGCAGTTTGCTGAAAGGGTATTTCCGCAGAAATCCGATAAATTGCTCAACGGTGTGTGAAGGCTCTTTAGACTTTCTGTATACGAGAGAGAAGTCCCTTATAAATTTATCTTCCTTGAAAACCGCTGTCTTCAGAGTTCCGTAGCGGCATTCTTTCCTGGCAGCCCATCTTGAAAGTACAGAGACCCCGAGTCCTTCTTCCACGGCGCTCTTTATGGATTCCGTGCTGCCCATGATAGCCGATATCTTTAAATTTTGCTGCGTTATCCCGTGCTTTGCAAGGTATTTCTCTATGGCCTCTCTTGTCCCTGAACCTTCTTCCCTGAAGATCAATGGTTCTTTAGAAAGTTCCATGATAGAGACGCTCGATTTCTTTGCAAGGTGGTGATAAGGCGGCATTATCAGCACCATTTCATCCGGTATAAGTTTTTCCAGAAGGAGTTTTTGCTTGTTAACTTCTCCTTCCACAAGTCCTATATCGACACTGCCGGCATTCAGAAAATCAATAACACCTTTTGTGTTGCCGACATGCAAATGAACTCCGACTTTAGGGAATTTTCTCTTGAAATCAGATACAACATAAGGAAGGACATAGTTGCCGATCGTAGAACTGGCTCCTACTGTAATCACACCCTTTACAAGACCGGTAACACCCCCTATTTCTTTTTCCACGGCCTCATATAACGAATTAATTTCTTTTGCATACCTGTAGAGCATCTCCCCTGCATTTGTTAGCGTAATAACACATCCGGAGCGATTAAAAAGTTTGGTGCCGTACATTTCTTCAAGCGCCTGTATCTGCAGACTGACGGCAGGCTGGGTTAGACGAATTATCTCTGAAGCCCTTGAAAAACTTTTTGTCTCCGCAACTATGCAAAATACTTTTAACTTATGATCATCCATGTTGGTAAATAATACTACCTTTAAAAAATTGTAAAAGTCAATTACTGTCTATTGGCACTCTAACCCACTTGATTAAATAATTTTGAAAAGTTATAGTAACAAAATTTTATTTACTGTCATTTTAATTATATCCATCGGAGGGAATACCATGTTTACAGAGACAGCTTTTGCAATGGCAGGTGCGCCGGGCGGCGGCGGAGAGCAGCAGGGAATAGGCGGTATGCTTACATCGTTTCTCCCGCTGATATTGATCTTTGTCATCTTTTATTTTCTCCTCATACGGCCGCAATCCAAGAAAGCAAAAGAACATAAGCAACTGCTCGACAACCTTAAGAAAGGTGATAAGGTGATGACTACCGGAGGCGTATATGGAGTTATCGAAGATATTGACGCCAATGCAGTGGTTTTGAAAGTAGGCATTAAAGATGATGTGAAAATAAAAGTAAACCGCAGCTATATTGCCGGGTTAAGGGACGGGGAATAAGGGCTTTATGAAAAAGAAGTTTTTCTGGCGTATATCCTTAATAGCGGCCGCAACTATTTTATCCATAATATTTTTTCTTCCCTCTACATCATTGGTCTCGTCCCTGCCCGACTGGTTAAAGAAATACGGGATAACACTGGGTCTGGACCTTCAGGGGGGAGTGCATCTTGTCTACGAAGTTGACATTGATAAGACAGTAGATGTTACAGTGGAAAGAATTGCATCCAGCCTGACAAATACCTTTAAAGAAAAGAAGATCGTGGCAAAAGCAGAAAAACAGGGGTTGGATATTATCATATCTCCCGACAATGATCAGACAAAAAAAATAGTTCAGGAGCAGTTCCCTTCCTTAAGTTTGGAGAGTCAGTCTGAAGGAAAGGCTTTTTTCCGGATTGACAGCGCTGAGGTCGGCAGGATAAAAAACTCTGCTGTTGATCAGGCGCTGGAGACCATAAGGAACAGGGTGGACCAGTTCGGTGTTGCTGAACCTACAATTCACAGGCAGGCAAATAACGAAATTGTTATAGAGCTGCCAGGAGTCAAAGATACAAGACGCGCTATAGACCTGGTAGGCAAGACAGCGCTCCTTGAATTCAAGCTTCTTGATGATGAAGCTCCTCTTGCAGCACAGCTTCCCGGCACCATACCTCCCGGACAGGAAGAGAACATATTAAAACAGTATGCTCCTCAGATCCCTGAGGGAGACCAGATACTTTTCGGGAAGATACGGAACAGGGAAACCCAGACCGAGACAAAGGCTGTTTATCTTGTGAAAAAGCAGGCCCTCTTAACAGGTGACTTCCTTACAGAGGCACGGGTCAGTATAGATCAAAGATATAACGAGCCGTATGTCAGTCTGTCTTTTGACGCAACCGGGGCCAAACTCTTTGAACAGATAACAGCAAATAATATAAAGAAACGCCTGGCGATAGTTCTTGACGATAATATACATTCTGCGCCGGTAATACAGGACAAGATCGAGGGAGGCAATGCCCAGATTACCGGTTCTTTCGGCATGGATGAGGCTAAGGATCTGGCTATTATACTTCGGTCCGGATCGCTCCCTGCGCCTCTCAAGATGCTGCAAAACGTCACCATTGGTCCGTCGCTTGGAAAGGATTCTATAGACGCAGGGATAATGGCCGGCATCATCGGCGCCATAATGGTTATCGTATTCATGATCATATACTACAAACTCTCAGGCGTCATAGCAGATTTTGCACTTGTGCTGAACATTGTTTTTCTAATTGGTGCGCTTTCCGCATTTAAGGCCACCCTGACAATGCCGGGTATTGCAGGTATAATTTTGGCAATAGGCATGGCTGTTGACAGTAATGTGCTTATGTTCGAAAGAATGCGGGATGAATTAAGGCTCGGAAAGACACCACGGGCTGCAATTGATTCAGGATATGACAAAGCCTTCTGGACCATTTTTGACTCTCATGTAACAACCCTGATTACCGCAGTAGTTCTTTATGAATTCGGGACAGGACCCATAAAGGGATTTGCCGTAACCCTTGGGGTCGGGGTTTTAATTAATCTCTTTACAGCGCTTATCGGGACCAAAACGGTTTTTGATCTGATCACTTCCAAACAAGAGGTTAAAAAACTAAGCATATGATAGAAATTATTAAAAATACAAAGATCGACTTCATGGGCAAACGATTCATAGCCCTTGGCATATCTGCATTATTATCAATACTCGGGATCGTAGCAGCAGTTCAGGTTGCAAGGGGGACTGCAAATCTCGGCATTGACTTTGCAGGCGGCACCTCGGTACAGATCAAATTCAATACCCGTCTGGCGCTTCATGACGTAAGAAAGACACTTGAAGACGGCGGTGTCAGGGAATTTGATCTGCAGGAACTGCCTACTGAAAATAAAGTCCTTATCAGAGTAAAAAAGAGTGAAGCAAATATCGGAGACCTTTCCGCAAAAATAGTAGCCGTTTTATCTCAGAAGTTTTCCCAGAGCAATGTCGTGGTGGATTCAACGACAGAGATAGGCCCCAAGGTCGGCAGTAAACTGCGCAAGAACTCACTTAATGCAATACTTGTTGCCACTCTCGGTATACTGATATATGTTGCCTTCAGGTTTCAGTTCAGATTTGGCATAGGAGCTACTATTGCCACTTTACATGACGTGCTTGCAATGCTCGGTATCTTTTATATCCTCGGTAAAGAGATTAACCTGCTCCTTGTAACAGCGCTCCTTACAATCGCAGGATATTCACTTACGGATACAGTGGTAGTTTTTGACAGAATAAGAGAGAACCTGAAGACCAAATTTAAAAAATCCACCTTTGAAATCGTTAATGAGAGTATCAACGAGGTGCTTTCAAGAACGATAGTTACATCACTTACTGTTTTCATTACAGCAGCGGCGCTTTTTGTTTTCGGCGGCGAGGTGATGCATGATTTTGCCTTTGCGATCATGCTGGGTATAATCATCGGAACATATTCTTCCATATTTGTTGCAAGCCCTATTGTACTTATGCTGGGGAAGGACAAGTCTTTTAATAAGAAATAAAAGATTAAAGATCAATAATTAAAATTTTGGAAGTGAAAAAAATAATTTGAAATAACAATCTCCTTAATTTTGCATTTTGATTTTTAATTTTCAATATATTCCATGCATCGCAACTGGCAGGTAAACAGGACCAACCCTGAATTTTTAAAACATATTTCAGATAAAGCATCTATCTCCCCGGTGCTGGCCCAGGTGCTTGTAAACCGTGGTATCAGAGATATAGAATCTATAAAAAACTTCCTTTGCCCTTCTCTCGAAGGGCTTCATGATCCATTTTTATTGCCGGATATGGATAAAGCTGTTGATCGATTGAAGACCGCGATCAGGAAAAATGAAACGATCTTTATACACGGAGATTACGATGCTGACGGCATAACATCGACAGCGCTCCTGGTCAGTTCATTAAGAAAGCTCGGACTTAAAACTTTTTATCATATTCCCAACAGGATCACAGAGGGTTATGGAATAAGTAAAACAGGTATAGATAAGGCCAAGGCATGCGGTGCTGATCTTATTATAACTGCCGACTGCGGCATAAGTTCGGAGGGTGAAATATTGACTGCAATTTCTTCGGGAATTGATGTTATTGTCACAGACCATCATGAACCGCCGGATAAACTACCCAACGCAACTGCCGTAATAGACCCGCACAGGAAAGATTCCGGGTATCCCTTTAAATATTTAGCCGGTGTGGGTGTTGCATTTAAACTTATCCAGGCGCTTACTCAGAACATAGGGCCTGCCTACCGGACAGGCAGGCACGGAACACAGAACGCAGACCTGAAAGAATATCTTGATCTGGTTGCTATAGGAACCATAGCCGATTCTGTTTCACTCACTGGTGAGAACAGAATATTTACAGTTTTTGGACTTCAGGAGATCAATAATGGCTCTTGCAGGGTGGGAATAAAGGCGTTAAAAAAAGTTTCCGTAATTGAGAAAAATGTAAGTTCTGTACAGCTCTCTTTCACTTTAGTCCCAAGGATCAATGCTGCCGGCAGGCTCGATGATGCCGGAGAGGTTGTTGAACTTTTTCTTGCTGAGGATGAAGAAAAGGCGGCTGCCATAGCAGGACTTCTCGAACAACAGAACAGAAAGCGGAAAATAATTGAAGGAGAGGTGCTTAAATCAGCCCTCAATATGATAACACCTCATCAACTCGATAATGCAATCGTACTGTCCTCTCATGATTGGCATCCCGGTGTTATCGGTATTGTTGCATCACGGATAGCGGATATGTTTTACAGGCCCGTATTTCTCTTTTCAGTAAAGGATTCAATTGCAAAAGGTTCGGCGCGAAGCATCCAGGCCTTTCATCTTTATGATGCGATCTCTGAATGCTCTGACCTTCTCCTTGGTTTCGGGGGTCACCGCCAGGCCGCGGGGCTCAGGATGCCGGTTGACAATTTGCAGGCATTTAAAAAACAGATGAACGGCATTGTTGGAAAGGTCCTGCATGCAGATGATATGATACCGACACTTAAAATAGATGCAGCAGTGAATTTTTCCGACCTGAATTTTGATCTCGTTAAAGAGTTGAGCCTTCTTGAACCTTTTGGCGATTCAAACAGGGAACCGGTATTCGGAGCTAAAAATATAGAGATTGTAAGTCATAAAATTGTCGGCAACAATCATCTGAAAATGTATTTAAAGCAGGATAGGATAAATATGGATACAATCGGCTTTAGTATGGCCGATAAGCTGGGCAAGATCGGCAATAATGCCTCTGCTTTAGACATTGCCTTTGTTCCCTCTATAAACGAATGGAACGGCAGTAGAAATCTTCAGTTAAACCTCAGGGCAATCCGCCCGAGCAGTTAAAATAATTCTGAAGGAGTACAAAGTTGAAGCAATCTCTATTTAAGATTTAAGTTATAATGAAAATATGGCGGTATTGAGAGATATTAATACGGTTGATGCACTTGTCGACAGGGTTTTTTCATATAACCCTGAGTCAGATGCCAACCTTTTGCGGAGGGCGTATGCCTTCTCCAATGAAGCGCATTACAAGCAGAAGAGAAAAGGCGGAGAGCCTTATATTGAACATCCTCTTGCTGTTGCTGCAATCCTGTGCTACATGCGTATGGACACGAACTCTTTGGCAGCAGGGCTGCTGCATGATACGATCGAAGACACCGACACAACGGTTGAAGATATTAAAGAACTTTTCGGTGATGATATAGCCTTCCTTGTCGAAAGCCTGACAAAACTGAGCAGGATGGAATTCAAAACAAGCGAAGAAGCGCAGGCTGAGAATTTCAGAAAGATGCTCATTGCAATGGCTGAGGACATGAGGGTTATAATTATAAAATTTGCTGACAGACTGCATAATATGCGCACCCTTGAATACCTCTCCCCTGAGAGAAGGCAAAAAATAGCACTCGAGACCCTGGAGATATATGCACCCCTTGCAAACCGTCTCGGTATCGGATGGTTAAAATCGGAATTTGAAAATCTGAGTTTCAAGTTTATGATGCCCGAGATGTACGAACAGCTTGTCCAGAAGGTCGCAAAGAAGAGGGAAGAACAGGAAGGCTACCTTGATGAGGTTATCAAGATTGTTGAGGCCCATATTAAGGCGGTCTCTATTTCCGCAAAGGTTTCAGGAAGGGTAAAACACTATTACGGCATCTATCAGAAGATGCAGAAACAGAAGATACCTTTCGAGCAGATATATGATGTGATAGCTATAAGGATAATTACGGATAGTCCATCCAACTGTTACGCGATCCTTGGACTAATTCATTCATTATGGACCCCTGTGCCGGGCAGGTTCAAGGACTTTATCGGGGCGCCGAAATCAAATCTGTATCAGTCACTTCATACTACAATCATAGGCCCGCGCGGGGAACGGGTTGAGTTTCAGATAAGGACAGAAGAAATGAACAGGGTTGCGGAAGAAGGCATTGCGGCCCACTGGAAGTACAAGGAGGGGGACCATGCGGAAAAGCTTGACGAGAAGTATTTCGCCTGGCTAAGAGAACTTGTCAGGACACAGAAAGAGACCCGTGATGCAAAAGAATTCCTTGAAGAAGTGAAAGGAGATATTTCTCCAGGGGTCGTTTATGTATTTACACCTGAAGGCGATATCGTGGAACTGCCGCAGGATGCCACCCCTGTTGATTTTGCTTATAGTATACATACTATAGTAGGTCATCAGTGTATAGGGGCCAAAATTAACGGCAAGATCGTCCCGTTGAGGTACACTCTTCAGAACGGAGATACCGTCGAAATTATAACTTCCCATGGACACGGGCCGAGCAGGGACTGGCTCAAGTTTGTGCAGACACAACGGGCCAAGTCCAGGATAAAGCAATGGCTGAAGATCGAAGAAAGAAAGAAGGGGCTAATACTTGGCGAAGAACTTCTGGAAAAAGCCCTGAGGAAATATAATCTGAGTCCTTCAATGGCAAAGTCAAAAGAAATTCTTGATATAGCCAAATCCCTCAAAATACAGACATATGAAGATCTTTGCGTTGCGATAGGATATGGAAGTATATCTGTACATAAAATTGTAAGGAAACTCCTGCCGGAGTCAGAAAAGATCGAAAAAGAGAAAACCCCGCTAAAAAAGGAACCTCAAAAATCTGAGGAAGGCAAAGGTATAAGGATTGAAGGTGTTGACAACATTATGTTTCATCGTTCCAAATGTTGCTACCCTCTTCCAGGTGAAAAAGTAACAGGTTTTGTTACAAGGGGCCGTGGCATATCAATACACACAGCTGATTGTCCTACTCTCGATACTCAGACTATTGATGCGGACCGCCTTGTTGAGGTAGAATGGGCCGGGGGAGACTCTAACTGTTCAGTCAAGGTACAGGTGCTTACAGAAGATAAACGTGGACTGCTTGCAGAACTGAGCGCCGTGCTGTCAACAAATAATGTTAATATAAATCATCTTGATGCTTCTACAACCCATGAGAAACAGGCGCTTTTTAATTTTATCCTGGATGTAAAAGACAAACGCCATCTGGATGATATTATCAAGAAATTATCACAAATAAACGGCGTTATCGAAGTAAGAAGGGTTAAGACATAACTGATAACGATCAATGACGAATGAAACATATTTCAAACAAACCCAAAATCGTTTACGACACCTTTGACTCGCCATTAGGCATGCTTTACCTGACATTTTCAGGAGACTCACTTTCAGGGATCTCTTTCATAAAACCTGCTGATATTTCATTCATAAAAGGCGCTGCGCCGAAAAAATTCATAAAGGAACTTGCTTCATATTTTAAGGGGTTAAACAGCAGGTTCGGTCAAAAGATAAAATTCCTTTCAGGTACCGAGTTTGAAATAAAAGTGTGGCATGCTTTAAACGAGATACCCTATGGCGAGACTAAAACATACAAGTGGATCGCTGAAAAGATCGACAAACCTTCAGCGGTAAGGGCCGTTGGTCAAGCGTTATCCAAAAATCCCGTTCCTATTGTTATCCCATGCCACAGGGTCATTGAGTCAGACGGTTCCATCGGCGGATATTCTTCAGGGATGACTATAAAAAAACGCCTTCTTGAGATGGAGTACTATTCAAGATTGAATAAGAAAATGCCTTGCATATAATCTTTCAATGTATTACGCTTCTGTTGCCTCGATACTTTAGGTGAAAATTTTTGGTTTTACAGGATGCGGCAAAGTTGAGGGGAAGACGGTTGTCTTAAACAATAGCTAAACAAAATTATAGTTTCAAAAAGTTGCCTGTTCTTATAAAATACGTTCATTAAATATAACGGAGGGGGTGAACAGGTGCCGCCGAAGAAACGAAATAGCAGTAAGACGGAAGAGGCGCATACAAAATCCTACCGCCACACTGAGGCGGAGTCGTTGCTGCGTCCTGATGTAGGCACACAGTCGCAGTTCAAAAAGAAAAAGCCGCCTGTAATATATCGCTATGATTCCTCCCTCTCTCCATCGCTTGACTATGACGGGCAGAGTGGAGCGCGTGATATGGGCGAATGGCTTATCTCCATGATAGATAAAGCCTCCGCGCTTCCGTCACCGCATACCTTTGACAAGCCTCAGGAGTTTAAGAATTCCAGCGGACAGGTTGTTGCCACTGTTAGAGGTCTGCATGATGCAGTTGAGCAGTTGAAGCGTATCGGCAAACCGTTTCTTAACTGGACGGGGAAGGCAGAAAGGCTTTCGTTTGATGTGCCAACACTGCCGCTGTTTGTGCATGACCGGCTTTCGACAAAGGCGATCATCGAGACGCTTAAGGGTCACAGGAAGAAAGAAGATCAGACGAGTATGTTTGAACTCTTCGGCGATCCGCAGAGACCTGTTACCGATCAGATTTTGAAGGCTTATGAATACCGCGACAAGTGGGTCAACCGAATGGTTCTTGGTGATTCGCTTGTGGTGATGAGTTCGCTTCTGCATTATGAAGGGCTTGGCGGACAGGTGCAGACGATTTACTTTGACCCTCCGTATGGAATTAAATTCGGCAGCAACTTCCAGCCGTTCATCCGTAAACGCGATGTGTCTCACAATGAAGATGAAGACATGACCCGCGAGCCTGAGATGGTCAAGGCTTACCGTGATACTTGGGAACTCGGCTTGCATTCGTATCTCACATACATGCGCGACCGTTTGCTCATTGCGCGTGAACTGCTTCATCCGACAGGAAGTATCTTTGTGCAGATTGGCGAAGAAAATCTGCATCATGTACGAGAACTTATGGATGAAATTTACGGGGCTGAAAATCTTTGCAGAGTTATCACGTATGTAACTACGAGTTATCAAGCAGATCGTTTGCTTGCAAACACTGTTAACTATTTATTGTGGTACGGGAAAAACAAGGATGCTGTTAAAGTCAATCAACTTTTTCGCTCGAAAAACCTTGGGGACGATGAAGCAGGTGAATACAAATGGATGCTTTTACCAGACGGTACAGTTAGGAGTCTTGTGGAAGGTGAACTTGCAGGAATTCAAAAACTACCTGAAGGTTCACGAGTTTTCCGTTATGGTCCATTGACATCTCAAGGATATAGTGAAAAAGGATCTCAGTCATTTTTATTTAAGGGTAAAAATTATTCGCCAGGTAATAATCAGCATTGGAAAACAAGCGTTGATGGATTGCAGCGTCTCGCTGATAAAGGATTACTCATTGCTCGTGAAAATAGCCTTGCTTATTATATGTTCTTAGATGATTTTCCAATCAGTCCTCTCTCCAATGTTTGGAACGACACAAAATGGGGATTTGATGCTGGTGATAAAGCCTATGTTGTTCAGACTAATACTAAAGTCATTCAACGCTGTCTTCTTATGACCACTGCCCCCGGTGATCTCGTACTTGATCCGACTTGCGGCAGCGGGACGACTGCTTATGTTGCGGAGCAGTGGGGCAGGCGGTGGATTACGATTGATACAAGCCGTGTGCCTCTTGCGCTTGCGCGGCAGAGATTACTGACGGCAACATTCCCTTATTATCAATTAAAGGATGAAAGCAGGGGGCCTGCTGGAGGCTTTGTATATGTTCGCAAGCAGAATAATAAAGGCGAGGATGTCGGCGGCATTGTTCCGCATGTGACCCTTAAATCCATTGCCAACAATGAGCCTCCTTCTGAAGAAGTTCTTGTAGACCGCCCAGAGACTGACAACAAAATCACGCGAGTGTCTGGCGCATTCTGTGTTGAGGCGACTATCCCAACGCCGGTGGATTGGGAAGGTGATGGTGTAGAGGATTCAGGCGCAGGTATTGTGGAAGAGCACGGAACGTTTGTTGACCGTATGCTCGAAGTATTGCGTAAATCGCCAGTGCTTCACATCGGCGGTGGCAAGAGTGTTAGTTTTAAGAATATCCGTCTACCGGCAAAGACACTTTCTTTGTCTGCAGAAGCAGCGGTTAGCGCTACAGCACCGGGACAGAAACCGACATTGATGGATGCAGTTGAAGAGGCTGACGAAAAGAATCTTAACAAGTTAGCCTTGTCACAAAAACCTGTTGCGCTGTTGTTCGGCCCCGAAAATGGAGCGGTAAGCGAAAAACTGGTACATGAAGCGCTGAAAGAAGCAAACCTGAAAGGGTATACACATCTTTATGTCATCGGATTTGCTATTCAGGCTAATGCAAGACTGCTGATTGAGAACTCTGCAAACATGGGCATGATTCCCTCAACATATGTGCAGGCAACGCCTGATCTGATGATGGGTGATCTTTTGAAAAACATGCGGTCGAGTCAGATATTCAGCGTATGCGGATTGCCGGAGGTTAAGGTTCTAAGGGGAGAGGGAGAACAGATGTATCAGGTTGAGCTTCTTGGGTTCGATATCTTTGATCCGGTGACAATGGATACAGACCACCGTTTAGGAAATGACGTGCCTGCGTGGTTTCTTGATACTGATTATAACGGACTCTCATTCCATGTCTGTCAAGCCTTCTTCCCGCGCACAAGCGCATGGGACAATCTTAAACGCGCATTGAAAGGCAGCTATGAAGAAACCGTCTGGGATCACCTTTCAGGGACAAAAAGCGTTTCGTTCGAGGCGGGAGAACATGGACAAATAGCCGTAAAGGTTATTGACGATAGAGGGAATGAATTAATGGTGGTGAAGGATTTGAAGGAGGTGAGTAAATAGAATGGCACGCATCGAAGGAATTCGTATTCAAAATTATCGCTCGCTTAAAGATGTTACCGTGGGCAGAACTTTTGAAAAACAACAAGGTGAGGCGTTACAACCTTTAATAGCTGTAATTGGCCCAAATGGCAGCGGAAAGTCAGCTCTAATGGACGCATTCGGATTTATCGGGGACTGTTTGGCGTCAGGCGTGGAAGAAGCCTGTGAGAAGTCTCATAGGGGCGGGTTTGAAAGACTGCGTACCAAAGGGCAGTCTGAACCGATTCGATTTGAAATTTATTACAGGGAGGAATCTAAGGCACGACCTATCAGTTACTCTCTCGAAATTGATCTGGATAAAACAACAGGACGACCATATGTTTATCGTGAGAGATTGAGACAACGCAGAAAAGGTCAATCCCGGGGCCAGCCTTTTTCTTTTCTTGAGGTAACTAAAAGCAGGGGGTATGCATGGGCAGAGGAAGCTACTGAAAAAGAAGAGGGCAGCAAGAAGATTGACGTAAAGCTGAAAGACCCCCGGCGACTGGGAATTACCACATTAGGCAATCTGGCGGAACATCCACGCATTGTTTTGTTTCGCCAGTTTTTAGAAGGCTGGTATTTGTCATACTTCTTCCCGGAACTTGCGCGAGGGATGCCTGTTGCCGGAGCGCAAAAACATCTGAATCGCACTGGTGAAAATCTGGCAAATTACGTTCAATTTATGGAGCGTCAGCACAAAAAAAGATTTGACGAAGTCCTTCAGATTATTTCAAAGAAAATTCCAGGCATTCAGAAGATTAGCTCTAAACGATCGGATGACGGCAGATTATTATTGCAGTTTAATGAAAGAGGATATGTCGATCCGTTTTATGCGCTGGACATGTCTGACGGCACGTTGAAGATGTTTGCTTATTTACTGCTCTTGGAGGATCCTGATCCGGCTCCGCTTATTGGAATTGAAGAACCTGAAAACGGGCTTCATCACCAGTTATTGGAAACACTTGCAAAGGAAATGAAACTCTATGCTGGTAAGCCGGGAGGCCCGCAAATTATACTGACAACGCATTCGCCGTATTTAGTGGATGCTCTTAAACCTGAGGATGTCTGGATTTTAGAGAAGGATAAGAATGGATTCAGTTCAGTGGAACGCTCTGCTGATATCCCCAGCATAAAGGAATTATATTCGGAAGGGATCCCGTTGGGAAGTCTCTGGTACAGCAATCACTTTGGCAGAGGTAATCCGTGATGTTTCTTGAAATATTGACGGAAGGGGCATCGGATGTTCCTGCTGTAAGAGAGATACTGACCCGAAGATTTAATTTGGCAGAAAATATCCATTTCAGAATTCATCCGCACAGAGGCAAAGGGAAACTGCCGCAAAATCCTCTCGCAATACCTGATCCCAGACACCGTGGACTATTAGATCAGCTTCCGGCGAAACTGAGGGGGTATTCATACTTGCCCGATGGATGTTGTGTGATTGTCCTTGTTGATGCGGATTCCACAGATTGCAAAGAATTGAAAGCTTCGCTCGTTGATCTTTATCAGAACCTTGATAAACGCCCAAAATGCATTCTGTTCCGCATCGCAGTAGAAGAAACAGAATCGTGGTTTCTTGCAGACACAAATGCAATTAGATCGGCTTATCAGCATGCAATAATAAATAAAATATCTAATTTTGAACCTGACAGTGTAATAGGCGCGTGGGAGCGGCTTGCTGAAGCATTGGGGCGAAAACCACAAGATTGCGATGGTGGAGACAAACATATATGGGCCTCTAAAATATCTCCTCATCTTGATTTGACGCAGCCGGGATCGCCAAGCTTAAAAGCGTTTGTTAATGGAATAGAACGGCTTGTTACCGGGAACAACTAATGAACAGCTACGAAGTTGAACAACCAATCTTAAACACCCCATACGAAGAGCCTGCTGAATACTGGTATATTGAAGAAGGAAAACTGCCGGAGATAAAAACAGGGAGGCGCGAGGCTGGATATTTTTACCGTGACCCAAAAGCTCCTTTAGCTTCTGGTGAGCATGAAGCGCGGGGCAGGTGGGAGCCTCTTACACTTGTCAATTTAATCCGTGAAGGAATAAAACAATGGCGCAAGCAGGATTATCCCGGAGTCACGAGAACAACGCTTGAGCTTCTAAAATACTGGCAGCGAGACGGCAGGCAGCACAGGCTCTTCTTTGCGCAGATTGAAGCCGCCGAAACGATTATATTTCTGAATGAGGCGCGGGCTGATTTCCTGCACGGGATTGATATTCCGCTTGATGAAACAAGTGATGAGAGAAAGGCGGAAGGTTACAATGCCTTCAAGCGTAACGCCTGTAAGATGGCAACCGGCGCAGGGAAAACAACCGTGATGGGAATGCTTGCTGCATGGAGCATTCTTAATAAGGTGAACAACAGAGGCGACGGCCGCTTCTCTGATGTTGTGCTTGCAGTCTGTCCTAATGTGACGATCCGTGACAGGCTGCAGGAACTGGACCCTGCCAAAGGAGACGCAAGCCTTTACCGCACACGCGATCTTGTTCCACCGCACCTTATGGCAGATTTGATAAAAGGCAAAGTGCTCATGACCAACTGGCATGTGTTTGAGCCGCAAGGGATTCAGGTCGGCGGAGTAAGCGCTAAAGTCAGCAAGGCAGGGGTGCCGGTGAGGATCAAAGAAACCATAACCATAGGAGCAAAGACAACGACTGCACGCGGCAAACGTTATCTTACTTCTGATGAACTGGACAGGCAGGTTGCTGCCGGTCTGATTTCAATCTTAAGTGAAGATAGAGACAAGCAGGGAAATCTTAAAAAAGTTTCCGTAGAGTCAGTCAAATATGTAGAGAGTGATACAGCTATGGTTAATCGTGTTCTCGGAAAAGAGATCGGTGGAAAACAGAACATCCTTGTATTCAATGATGAAGCGCACCATGCATATCGAATAAGAAAAGTTGAGCCAGATGAAGATGAGGGGGTGTGCGACAAAAAAATAGGTAGAGATTGCCTATTTGTTATTTTTGTTATATAATCCACCTGTATAATAGCAGGAGGAACATATAATGACACTATCC
>JAGVGM010000367.1 GCA_020057065.1 Thermodesulfovibrionia bacterium | reverse complement strand
ATTCTGTAATGTCCTGAATCGCTTCTTGTCTGGTTCTGTACTTGCGGTGATGGACAAGCTCCTGTTTGAGCGTTCCCCAGAAACTTTCCATCGGCGCATGCACGGGCGGGATATACACGAAATATATCTTTGGAGGATCAGACAGGATCGTGAGCATAGAAGGGACTAATACCCGTTATTATCACACGGACCATCTCGGTAATTCGTCGGTAACATCTATGGGGTCAAATCTTTTCCTGTGACGAAAAAGCCTGTAACAAGAATAGAAACATATGCTGAAGATCATATGTAGTTATTAAAGGAGTTATTATTTGATACAAGTAAAACAAACTCTGATTTTGATATTTTATTTATAACAGATTAGAATATTCAGGAAGAAATCAGCCAAAAGGGGACATGGTAATAAATGGCAAGACCGTTAAGGATTCAGTATCCTGGTGCAGTTTATCATATAACCTGCCGAGGCAATGCAAGACAAAATATATACAAAGATAACGAAGACAGGAAAAGATTTCTTGAACTCCTTACCGAATCACAAAAAATATATAGCATAAAGATCTATAGCTATGTATTGATGGACAATCATTTTCATTTGTTGATTGAAACCCCGCATGGCAATTTAAGTGAATACATGCGTCATTTCAATATTCGGTACACAGGTCACTATAATCGAAGACATAAGCGAACAGGTCATTTATATCAGGGAAGATATAAGAGTATACTGGTTGATAAGGATACATATCTGACGATGTTGTCCAGATATATACATTTAAATCCTGTAAGAATAACGGGGATGAAGGACATGCCTTACAAGGAAAAGATGCTCTATCTGCAAAAATACAAATGGAGTAGTCTTGCCGGATATATTAATAAAAGAAAAAAGCAGGAGTTTATTGATTATGATTTTGTACTGGAAGAGTATGGGGGTGACAATGAAAAGGGGCGGCAGGCATACGGGGATATTATCAGCATAGATGTTTCAGGTAAAATGGATATAAAAGATAAAATAATAGGCCGGAGCATAATAGGTAAAGAAGATTTCATAGAGAGAGTTGTAGACAGATACCTGAAAAGAGAAAATGATATAAGAGAGCAGCCGTCATTGAGAGAGATTCATGGTCTGAGGGCAAAAGGGGAAATTTTAAGAGCGATTAAAGAAGCGACTGGAAAGGACCTGGATGAAATAAAGAAGTTAAAAGGTAGTGAGAGGAATGTTTTGATGGATTTGCTTTACAGAGCTGGAGGAATCAAAGGAGTGGAAATTGGGAAGTTGCTGGAGGTTGATTACAGCACGGTGAGTCAGGGGCGAAAGAGGTTAAGGGATAAGCTGAAAAAAGATAAAAAACTAAAGCAGATTGTTAATCTGATAGAGGGAAAATTGCTGTGAAAGATTTGACCCCACACCCATAGGCATTGATGTTACAAGGTACAAATTCACCGGTCAGGAGTGGGATGCGGAGACAGATTTGTATTATTACGGGGCGAGGTATTACGATCCCAAGCTTACCCGTTTCATCAGTGCGGATACGATAGTGCCGAAGCCCTTCTATCCGCAGAGTCTGAACCGTTACGCCTACTGCATAAAGAAGAACAGGTTATTTAATGTCATTCAATTGACAGAGCTTTGCTGAAAAAGTTAGTATTATATTAGTAAACCGGGACTCATCCCGCATTCAGCATGTTAACAACTCACTGAAAAAGCCGTTTTTCAGGTGAATATAATTCTGGGCGCAGCAATATTAATAAATTAATATATTTTACTTCGTACAGAAGTAGCAGATAGTGATGAAGACTGATACTTTGCTTCATCGTTAAAAGCAGATCACCTCCGTTCATAATTTTTACGACAGAATCATAGATCAAATACATTATTGGAAAAGTGGGAGATGAAAATGACGAAAAAACATTTATTCTTTAGCTTATTATTTTGTTTATTCATGCTGTGCGGAGCTGCTGCGGAGTCATTTGGGGAGACCCCTGTCTCAGGAATAATAATATCTGATACAACATGGACCTGTGAGAACAGTCCATATATTGTTACAGAAAGTATTTTGGTGTCGGACGGGGTTACTCTTACAGTTGAGCCATGTGTTACAGTCAGGTTCAATGCAGGGACCGCTCTTACGGTAAATGGAACGCTGATCGCAATGGGAACTAACAGCAATAAAATAACTTTTACTTCTGCTCAGACCGCTCCTGCTCCGGGGGACTGGGGTTATATATTTTTCAGTGATCCAAGCAAAGATGCAACATTCGATCAGGATGGAAATTATACGGGCGGATCTATCCTGGAATATGCAATTATTGAGTATGCAGGCGGGGAAGATGTTTCCAATAATGGCGCTGTCAGGTTGAACAGTGCGTATCCCTTTATAAATAATTGTATTGTCAGAAACAACTATGCATCAGGTATTAGGGGGTGGAATCTATTTTCAAGTAAACTGAAGATTGCCAATAGCGAAATAAACAACAACACAGCATCCCAGGCAAACGGAGGAGGGGGCATCAATATCTTAGGGATTGCCGATATCCTGAACTCTACCATAGATAACAACACTGTTAACATTCAAAGCCCTTGCAGTGGTTGTGGCGGGGGTGGTATATACGCCGATGGCAATGTTAACCTTTTTAATAATGTGATCACCACCAACACCGCAGTATCCGGAGGAGGGATCTATGCAAAAAGCACAAAGACAGGTTACGGCGTTTCTATCTCAAATAACAGCATAATCAGAAATACCGCGGGAAATTCACCTGCTGTCAATTACGTTGCCGGCGACAATAAATATATCAGCAACAATACTATTACGAATAATATGGCAACCGGAGCCGCTCCGACCTATACGGTTTATATGGGTTCGTTTCCCCTTCTTAACTATAATAATATCTTTGCCAATTCCGCTATGTACGAATTGTGGAATAATAATATGCAGGGTTTAAAAGACTTAAATGCAAAAAATAATTGGTGGGGCGTTTTTTTACAGTCTGAAATTGAAGGAAGGATATATCACTTTATAGATAATCCTGCAAAGGCAATAGCGGATTACATCCCATGGGATACAGCTATTCGCACAGACGCTCCGCTCTCGCCTCCGTCAGGACTTGCTGTAACCGCCGGAACAGGACAGATTGTTTTAACATGGACCGCCAATCCGGAACCTGACGT
>JAGVGM010000011.1 GCA_020057065.1 Thermodesulfovibrionia bacterium | reverse complement strand
TAATCTCTATCTTTTCATCTGTTTCAGTCTTTGTATTCAAAGCAATCATAGTATCTCCAGGATTAAGTATCCGTTCACAGTTTACGGTTTGCAGTTAACATTCGGCAAAAATGCTTCAAGCTTTATATAACAGCAGGCTTAAGCCCGCTGTTGTAATTACCGTGAATTGTAAACTGAGAACCGTGAACGGTTACAATATAAATAATTAAATAGAGGGATGTTGTCAATAACATTTATAGAATTTTCTGTCTTTTGAGGGCTGTGTGTACAATCAATAGCGCATCTAATATAAGGCGTAACCGCTGAAAATTCAAGGGCTGGATGGCTGAAAGGGCAGGGTATAAAAAATACTTTACTGACAGACTGAAAGGTGTTACCTTCTCTACAGATTAGGTTGGTTGTCTCTGTCTATTCATCTCCCGGGATCTTTTCCCAGGAGCGGGTTTTTGAAAAAGATAAAGAGCAATAGATGGCTATAACAAACGACGTCCAGAATATCATCCCAAAGACAGACTCGCCAGAGAAGATTTATGAGCTATTCCGCTTACTCGGATACCCCAAAGACAATATCCTTGACCAATCATACAAGAGGAAAATAGAAGAATTCGGATTTGCCAAAGACGAGAGGGAGAAGGTCAAAGACATCTACACGGTCTTTAACTATGATGGCAAGCTCCAGATATTCCTTATAGAGGTCAAAAGCCTTTCAGCCCCCCTTGTCAGATACCTTGCAAAACGCCTTTCAGACAGATACCTGAGGTTCCTTCTAATACTCACCACAGATTATAGGGAGTATACCTTTGTCTTCCCGGAATTCGAGCTTATTGAAGAGGGTAAGCACAAACTCAAACTCACAAGGCTGAACCTTGATAGGGAGCATCCCTATCATACAGACCTTCTGACCATATCGAACATCGCCCTTACCGGAGATGAAGATAACTGGCGAGATATCTGGAAAAGGTGGAAGGATGCCTTCAGCGTTGAGAAGGTAAAAGATAGTTTCTTTGAGGATTACAAGAATGCATTCTTTGAACTTCGGCAAACCTTTGAAAAACAGAAGATACCAATAAAGAGCGCTCATGAGCTTTCACAGCAGTTCCTCAACAGGCTCATGTTCCTTTACTTCATCTCAAAGAAGAGATGGCTCAATAACGACCCGAAGTTCATCAAGTGGTACTGGGAAAGATACAGAGAAGAAAAGAGGAAGAGCGAAGCAAAGGAGAATACCTTCTATGAAAGCTGGCTAAAGATACTCTTTCTTGAGGCATTCAACAATCAGTATAGTCACCCTCCTTATCATCCTCAGGATATTAAGAATATTCTTGCTGCAGCTCCATATCTTAACGGTGGACTCTTTCGCAAAAACGAACTGGACGAACTCCCTTTTCATATAAGCGACAGCCTATTTGAGAAGGTTTTCAGCTTCTTCCAGAAATATAACTTCACCATTCGTGAAGACCTTCCTTTGGATATCGAGGTCGCAGTAGACCCACAGATGATAGGTTATGTTTACGAATCTCTCTCAAACGTTGCAGAGGAGATATACGAAAGACAGGACCTCGGCATTTTCTACACGCCAACCGTAGAGGTTGATTTCATGTGCAGGAGGTCTTTGGTAGAGTGTCTCGCAAACCATCTGACCGAAATTCCTAAAGAATGGATATATCGACTCCTGTTTGATGAAGATAAAAAGAAAGTTGAGGACTACATTACAAAGGAAAACCTCTGGTATCGCCTCGAAGAACTCCTCGATAACCTTGCAGTGATTGATCCTGCCTGTGGAAGCGGCGCCTTCCTTGTGGGGATGCTCCATTTACTGGTAGAGCTTTACCGGCTTATTTACAGCTACATAAAGAGGGAGATGACAGAGTTTGAGCTGAAAAAGAAGATCATCGGAAATTCCCTATATGGCGTTGATGCCATGCCTTGGGCTGTCCACTCCGCAGAACTGAGACTCTGGCTTCAGCTCATCATTGAAGAGTATATCCCTTATGAGCAGAGAAAACTCTTCCCGCTCCTTCCCAACCTCAACCTACGGTTGCGAGTGGGCGATTCTCTTGTGCAGGAGATTGGTGGTATAAGCCTGCACATAAGAGATAGCCGGCTTTCTCCTTCCCTTAAAAGGAAGCTTTCAGCCCTTAAAACAGAAAAGGAGAAATACTATAACAATGACCATACTGCCAAATTCAAAAGTGATAAGTCTCTTCTTCAGGAAGAGCTCAGGATTTTTAGCGAGATACTGGATGACAAGATTGTAACCCTCCAGAAAGAGATACAGAATCTGGAGGGTGAAAACCCAAAGATTCAGATAGAGATGTTAGAGGAGCATAAAAAAGTAGAGGGCGAGCAGAAAATCCTTTTTGAGAAAGAAATAGAAGCAAAAGAGAAAGAGATAGAAGAACTAAGAGAGACCAAAAGGAAGATACAGGCGCCCGGGCAGAAACCCTTTGTATGGGACATTGATTTTGCCGAGATTTTCGGTGACAAAGGGGGATTTGATATTGTCATTGGCAATCCGCCCTATGTAAGACAGGAAAAGATTGCTCCGCCCAACAAACTCAAGGCAGAAGTAAATCTTGAGGACAAACGGGAATACAAGGATAAGCTCTTAATCTCTATACAAGCACACTTCCCTTTTATAAAGAAGATAGACAAAAAAAGCGATTACTATATCTATTTCTACTTTCATGGCCTTTCGCTACTGAATGATAAAGGCACATTCTGCTTTATCACCTCCAATTCATGGCTCGATGTCGGATACGGCAAAGACCTTCAGGAGTTCCTCCTCAAATATTGCCACATCAAGGCAATCTATGATAGCGAGACAAAGCGGAGCTTTGCGCATGCGGATGTGAATACCATCATCGCCCTATTTGGCCCTCCAACCATCGAACAACGCGGCAATAAGTGGCCTGCCCTGAAAGAGACAGCCCGTTTTGTCATGTTCAAAAAGCCTTTTGAGGAAGTGATAAACACAAAGAACCTCTTAGCCATTGAAAAGGTTGAGGCGATTCAAAAGACGGAAAGCTACAGGGTCTATCCAATAAAACAGGAGACCCTTCTGGAAGAAGGATGGGAACAGACTGAGGAAAGTCAGAAGTCAGAAGTCAGAAGTCAGAAGTTGAAATACAAAGAAAAGTTCATCACGGGCAAGTACGAGGGGAATAAGTGGGGCGGGAAATACCTGAGAGCGCCGGATATATTCTTTACAATCCTTGAGAAAGGAAAAGGAAAGCTCGTGAGGCTAGGCGATATTGCGGAGGCGAGGTTTGGAATCAAAACAGGCTGCAATGAGTTTTTCTATCTGACTGATGTACAGGCGAAAGAATGGGGTATTGAAAAGGAATTTCTGAAAACGGTCATCAAGAGTCCGAGGGAATGCAAATCTATCCTCATCAAGCCTGAGGATCTGAAATTCAAGGTTTTCATGTGTCATAAAGACAAAAAAAGCTTAAAGGGTACAAATGCTCTGAAGTATATTGAATGGGGAGAGGAGTCAGGATTTCATAAAAGGCCTTCATGCAGAGGACGTCCGAGATGGTGGGATTGTCTGGATGAGAAGGGTAATTTATTTTGGGGGAAAGAAATCAGAGAAAGAATAGGTGTTTTTGTATCAAGCGATCCTATGTATGCAGATTGCAGACTTTACTTCGCAAATGCTGACAGCGTCGTTGGGGCAGCATTGAACTCAACAGTGACCGCTTTCTTTTCAGAAGTTGCAGCTAGGAACTTAGGCGGCGGAGGCGGTCCCAGAAGCATGATGGTCTACGAGGTGCAAGATTTATTGACTTTAACGCCTGAAGTGTTGTCGGACAAGAAAAAGGCTTTGAATAATTGCCTCAGCAATTTATCGAATAGGGAATTGGAGTCCATTTTTTTTGAACTCGGCATTAACCCAGCTCGTCCGGTTCACGAGCAAAAGCCTAACCCCTTGCCTGACCGCAAAGCCCTCGACAATATTGTCTTTGACGTTCTCGGCTTGACAGAAGACGAGCGGAATGAGGTCTATTGG
>JAGVGM010000152.1 GCA_020057065.1 Thermodesulfovibrionia bacterium | reverse complement strand
GATGCATAAAGAGAATCATATGCCTCATTGGCAAGTTCAGCAAGGCGGCCTGCGCTGCCTAATATTCTTATCTCCTCTGTAAGGCCTTCTTCTTCGCCGGGATTCAGATTTGCAGTCTCAATCTCGTTGATCTGAAACCTGAGCAGATCGAGCCGCTGGGCCCTTTCTTTTTCCTGCTGAATAAGTTCAGCTATCTGCTGTTTTAAGGAGCAAAGCGATTCATAAACATTCTTTACCTCCTGCCTTTCATAAAGGAGCACCCCGTATGCATCAAGCAGATCAAGTTGATTGTCAGCGGAAAGCAGGGACTGATGCTCGTATTGCCCATGCACATCTATAATGCTTTTACTGATATCCGAGAGGGTTTGCACATTCACCATTGAACCGTTCACAAAGGCCCGGCTTTTCCCCTGTGCAGAGACGATCCTTTTCAGGATAAGACCCTCATCAATATTAATACCAAAATCTTTAAGGAATTGGGTAGTAGCTGGGATCAGCAGTTCAGCGGAGATATCAAAAAACGCCGCGACCACAGCCTCCTTTTCACCGCTCCTGATAGCCTCGGCTGTCGCCCTTTCCCCAAGGGTCAGGCACAGAGCATCGATGATAATTGATTTCCCTGCCCCGGTTTCTCCGGTAATTACATTGAACCCTTCTCCGAATTCAATGTTTGCATCGTCAATTATGGAGAAGTTTTTGATATGGAGCATCCGCAGCATTGCCTATTATAAATAAGCGTCATTGAACCCGCAACAGTTATTATGTCATTCCCGTGAAAACGGGAATCCAGGTTATTACCCCTCTTTGGAAAAGAGGGGCGAGGGGAGATATTTTAATTTGGTGGCATATTGCAATATGCCACTACAATCGCCTCCATACAATCTATAAATTTTTCGCAAAGATTTTCTCAAAGATTTTTGTTTACAATCCCCATAAAAATACAATATATTAATATCATCGACTCAGCAGCTCAGTTCAACATGTTTTATCCGTAATGCTCCGCACTACGGATAAAACTATATACGTTATACATATGAAATTAAATAAATCTTGAACTAAGGTAGTGGTGAGATAATAGTGCGTATATATTTTGGCATCCGCCACAATAAAGAAATTCAATGGCCAGATAGATGTTTATGGTGTGGTAATAAATCAGATAAATGGCATATTGTAAGTAAGAAAAGTATTTACGATTTTGAATATCGTGTATTTTGGTACAACATATTATCAAGGATTAGAACGATTGCATATCCTGTCTGTAAAAAACACGATATTATCGCTTTCATATTAACTCCTTTTTCACGGATAGATATCCCTTTTTGGGCATTATGTACAGCCATTGGTTTCTTTTTAGCATTTATGCATCTTTCTCCAGTTATTGAGCAATCTACAATTATTTGGTGGTATTTAATATGTTCTTTGATTATAGTCGGGTTTCTATTTTTCGATAGGAGAGGCTTACAAGTGCATAAGGTAACTGAACGTTTTACAGTTATTTCTATCCCAGATGGGGAATATGCTACAGAATTTGGGCTGTTAAATAATTGTAATACTATTGACGGTCGTTTATTAATGCAGCAAGACAATTAAAAGAATAGAGAGAAGAAATAGGGTCAAGTCTTGCATCTTGCAGTCGGGGTTAATTTTCAAGAGAATAATTTGCTAAGATAGCGGTAATTTATTGAGGGGACAGGACATGGCAAGGCCTTTACGTATAGAGTATGAAGGGGCAATGTATCACGTGACTTCGAGGGGTAATGAAAGGAAGCCCGTATTCAAGGATGACGGAGACCGAGAAGTCTTTCTTGATACACTGCATAAGGTAAACAAGCGATATAATTTTCTCTGTTATGCATATTGTCTTATGGACAACCACTACCATTTGATAATAGAGACGCCTGACGGGAATCTGTCAAAAGGGATGAGACAGTTAAACGGTGTCTATACTCAGGCATTCAATAAACGTCACCATCGAGTCGGCCATATATTTCAGGGAAGATACAAGTCAATACTCATTCAAAAAGAAAGTCATTTGCTGGAGGTATGCAGGTATGTCGTATTAAATCCGGTAAGAGCGAAGGTTATAAAAGAGCCGGAAGAATGGAGATGGAGCAGTTACAGAGGGATGGTGGGAATGGGGAAACCACATTTATGCTTAACAAGAGATTGGGTATTGGGACAATTCAGTGAGAGACGCAAGGTGGCGGAGAAAAAGTACAGGGAATTTGTATATGCCGGCATGACAGGAGAGAGGATATGGAAGGAGTTAAAAGGACAATGCATATTGGGCAAGGAGGAGTTTGTGGATGGGTTAATCAATTATGTGAAGGGATATGCAGATATAAAAGAGATACCGAAAAGCCAACGGTATGTCAGCAGACCGAAACTGGAAGTACTTTTAAGTGAAGATGCAATAAATAAAAAACATCAGGCAAGAGAGAGGATAAAAGAGGCAATAGAAAAATACGGATACAGTCAAAAGGAAGTTGCAGATTATTTGAATGTGCATTATTCTACGGTAAGCAGAGTGGTAAACAATTAATGAAAAAATGCAAGATGCAAGACTTGACCCTAATTTTCGTTCGCAGCCGATTAAATGTGTGAAATGTTATAATTTCTTTAGACTATCTTTGCTGGAAAGAGGAGATATTATGAAATTGCAAAGGATAACAGTTAATCCTGAAATATGTTCAGGCAAGCCTTGTATAAGAGGTTTGAGATTCCCTGTTTCCCGTCTGCTGGGACTCCTCGCGTCAGGAGAGACAAAAGAATCAATTCTCAAGGCATATCCTTATCTTGAACCGGCAGACATAGACGAGGCCTTAATGTATGCCGCTTATCTGGCAGATGAGGAAGTTGTTGAGTTTGCATGAGCTTCCTTATAGACATGCCTGTCTCTCCCGAAGTAGCCCGATCCGTAGACAAGCACAGAATCCGGCGCACCAAACTTCCCATAAACAGATAATAAAACATAGAGACAAAATAACGGGTGACCAAAACTTATATGGCCTCCGGTAATTGCGCCCGGCACAGTGATATAATTAATGAAGATTAAAATATGCAGAGGAATCTGACTTCATTAGGAAAAGGGGGGTGCTACTGATGGAAAATTTAAAACAAGAAGTTATCAAGGCGATTTCAAAATTGCCTGAGTCTGCAAATATTGACGATATAATGTATGAGCTTTATGTGATTGACAAAGTCAAGAAGGGCAGAGAAGCAGCCGAACGCAACGATACGATTTCCGTCCAAGAGTTAAAAAAGGAAATGCAGTCGTGGTAAAAAAAGATGAAAAGCGATCTCGATAAACATATTGAGAAACATTTAAGAGACAAGGAATTCAAAATTTATTTTGACAGGGCGGAAGCCAAAAGAAAGATAGCTCAGGAGATTGCAGGATTGAGAAAAGCGCATCATATCACACAGGCGCAATTAGCAAAAAAGATTAAAACGAGCCAGCAGGTTATCTCAAGGCTTGAAAGTTCCCGCGATAAACGTATGCCTTCCCTTGAATTCCTTGACAGAATAGCAAAGGTGTTTAATATGAAACTGGTAATATCTTTGCAACGGTTGGAGAAGACTGCATAGCAGGCGAGACTTGAGAAGTGGCAAACGGGGTCTTAAATAGGGAAGATTCCGGACAAGCCGGAATGACAAAAAAGAATCTCTCAACTCAGGTCAAAAATAGTCATGCTCCCGCTCTTTGTCTTTAGACATCAGGACTTCAATAGTTGTCTGAAAATCCGCATCGTTTTTTATCCCTAAGTTTGCGGTGAGATTGATGTTGGCATGTTCGTAAATATTGACCCATTCATCTTTCTGCCGGATTGCAAGATTTGGATTTAGGATATAGCGCCCTGTTCTCATCCTCTTAAACAGCTTTTTGTTGTAAGGATTTCCGCTGTCAATTTCGTTTTTTGACAGCAGCGCCGATATGTAAGAGCGCTTTTTGCGGTAGTCAGGAATTACACTATCAGGCAATAAAACTGCCAACTCAGCCAGATTAACAGCGGTAAATGCGGCATTATTGAACGGCTTGTGTTTTACGGCATAGTGCAAGAGGGTGAAAAACATATGGAACAGCAGGAATTCACCCTG
>JAGVGM010000038.1 GCA_020057065.1 Thermodesulfovibrionia bacterium | reverse complement strand
TTTTTTCTGAATCTATCATCGAAAGCGCATAATCCATAGGAATTGACACGCTTATAGCCCCTCTCACATCCCCTACTTTATAACCCTGATGTGCATGACACTTAAGACATGCTGCCTCTATGTAAAGCGGAGCTATGTAGCGGTAAAAATATGACGACCCTATTTTTTCTATCTTTGAAGATTCCTTAATCTGATCAGACTCAAATGCTGTCATGGCGGTCCTCTCAAATTCATCAGGCGCATTCTTTGGATTGATCAGCTTCAGACTCGTTATGTTGAACCGGTAAACCCCTGCCTTTTTGGCATATTCCGATAATTCTTTGGTCACCATGGCAGGGCTTTCCTTTAAATACTTTCTTCCGCTGACGTCTTCCACTTCCGGTTCGGACAGATAGGGATTTGGTTTTTTCCATGGCACCTTCTCAATAAAAATACCACCGTGGTCGGCAATCCATCTTCTTGTAAGAACAATTTGTGTGAATAATGTTTTAGCCTGCATATTCAGTTGTTCTATTACAAGGTTTTTATCTTTTTCCAAAATCAAATATGTTGATATACTCATGGCTATAGTTAATACCATGGCAGTTCCTATTACAAATTTAAGGCTCAGGCTGATTTTTAAGGCCCTGAACTCTCTTAATAAATGTTTTAATGTTTGCATGGATAAAGACGTCTTACAGGAAGCTGTAATCCTTTATAGAAATTGTAACTACAGCACAAAGACAAGTCAATTACAGCTCAACAGAGAGAAAATTAAAATGAAACATGATTTAAATCATACCCGTATTTCCTTCATAAATCTATACTAATTTATATCTTGGCTGGTCTTTTAATGTATGTGAATTTTACCTTTATTTATGACATTGCATTGGATAATATGTTTATTAAGAATATTCTCAACACTATTGATAAAAGTTGCATTTAATAAAATACGTGATACAATTTTAATATATACCTGTTCACCAAAAGGACTAATTGATTATGAGTAAATTAAACTGCTGGGAATTCATGAAATGCGGAAGGCACATCGGAAAAGATAAAACTGATAAATCAGATGTCTGCCCGGTTGCAACAGCAATATCTGCAGACGGACTCAACGGTGGGGTGAACGGCGGAAGGATCTGCTGGGTTATCGCTACTACCTGTTCTGAAAAGCATATTCATTGTTTAAATTATAAAAGAAAAGATCCCTGCTTCTCTTGTGAGTTCCGTTATAAGGTTATGATGGAAGAAGAATTGATCAATGTATGTCAGGAAACCGGTAAATATCTTCAGAAAGCAAAAACATGAGGCATTAGACTCCATGTTCGATTAATAACCGATGCATGCAGCGGGCCTTTTCTAAGCGGGGTAAAATTATTCCAGAAAGTTCTGCAATTGTATACATAAAAGAATCAATCACTTTAAAAGCAGCCTATATTTCTGTTAGAGTATGATGCAAGGATGGAACTTTTTTTGCATTTTAAAATAAGGAGAGATGATGAAATCCACAATTTTGATATTGTTCTTAGTCTGTTTTCTGGTGGTTTTATTGGTTAATTATACAAGCGCACTGCACAATCTATTTAACGAAATAGATGTAAACCGGGATGGAAAAGTTTCTCTTGATGAGTTCACTCATGATATGGAAAAAAATGCTTTCGATAACCTGGACAAAAATAAAGACGGGTTTATAACTCCAATAGAATGGAGCGGGGTGGATCTTATAGAGGAAAAAGAAAAGGCGCAGGAAGTTTTTCAAGCCATAGACAAAAAAGCCAATAAGAGGATCACTTATCCCGATTTTACAAATTACGCTGATAAATACTCTAATATAGAAGAGGCTTTTATGATCCTGGACAAAAACAAAGACGGCAGCCTGTCGCCGGATGAAGTCACTTTACGGCCTCTTTTCAGGTTGTTCACGATCCGCTATTAATTAAAATATGGTGCCGAAGGGGGGATTTGAACCCCCATGGCCTTTCGACCACTAGACCCTGAACCTAGCGCGTCTGCCAGTTCCGCCACTTCGGCAAAATTAGATGTTAGCTATCAGCTATTGGCTGTTACTTACCGGAGGTATTGAAAACGGGTTGTCGCCCTCTATTTGTATCAGTATTAAGGTATCCCGCTGCAGTACCAAATTGGCTAAACCTCTATTCTCATATTTTTTATCCTGTGCAATCCGCCATAGTCCTTGCCAGTTCAGATTAACTATAACAGTTTCACCGGTTATTCTTACCATCCTCGGAGAAAAAAACACCTCAGCCTTTTCAAAATAAATGTTATTAAGAATACTTTCAGAAAGATCCGCATGAATTTGATTTCTCAATATCCCGGTGTCCTTAGCCTCATACGCACTCTTTATAATATCTATCCGGTTAACCGCCTCTTTTGCCAGCAGAGAATCTGCAGACGGTTTTACACTCTCTTTTCCGGCGCAACTATAAGAAAAGATAAACACTATAAGCGATAAAATAATATAATATTTTTTCATTCGATGGACCCTGCTCCCTAATTAAATTATGATGATAAATTGTACATTCTCAAACAACATTTTTGCAATACAACCCGGCAGCAATATTTTGTCTTGACATATAATACATTTTAAAGTTTATAATATTATCCCGTTACCAGGTAACTTCAAAAACAGGTAACAAAAAAAATATCTAAAAAGGAGGCTGTATGAGATTTTTATTTCTTTTCATGTTAATTGTCTCTGCCGCTATGGTCCCCCAGATGGCATTCTCAGAGCAGGCCAAGACAATTGATGAACTTGTTTCATCTGTAGACTCTTCGCAGTGTGCAGGATGCCATTCCGATATCCACGACAACTGGTCCAAGTCATGGCATGCCAAATCGGTAACAGATCCACGTTCCCTCAGGACCTTCAGGACCTTTATATTAAAAGGGATTGATAAAAATAAAAAACCCGCCGGGGCAAAGAGAACCATGCTGAGAGATATGTGTCTTAAGTGTCACGCGCCTGCCGCATTAGGCGCTTCCGATGAGCTTGCGGAGCAGATTGCAGGATTGGTAGTAACAGCCGTGGATGACAAAGACGCATCCAAAAAAGAGGCGGCAATAAAAGAGCTTTCAAAGCTTGATATTAACTGTATTACATGTCATGGCGTTAGAACCCCAGGAGGACTCGTAGAAGTCAGAACCACCGAGGGACTCGTAGAAGGTAAATTGCCAGCTCCGCCGGAACCCAATACGATTTTCGGGCCAGGAGATGCAAAGAACCCTCCGCATAAAGATGCAATTGGTTTTAATACCATAAAGTCGGAAAACATGAAAAAATCCGAATTCTGCATGCCGTGCCACCATGGATGTCCGCCGGGTATGTCTTCCAAGGAATGTCCGACACAGTGGACTGTTTATCAGGAGCATTATATAGCTCACGGTGGCAAGCAGACCTGTCAGGATTGCCATATGCAGGGCAAAGGCGGCGCGAGCCACAGGTTCCCCGGAATCTATGAGAAGGAGTTTGCGGCAACCGCTATTGACCTTACATTAAGCGCAACCCCGACCCGTCATTATGATCATCTTGAGGATAAGATGATGCCTGCGATTGTCATGAATGTGAAGTTGAAAAACAACAGTCCTCATGACCTGCCGCATGGCTGAGTATTCATACCCAAAGCGGCACTGGAAGTGACCGTAAAAGATCAGGACGGAAAAGTATTGTTTTCAAAAACCAAAGAGTATGAAGTCTACGACCTCCATTTGCCTCAAAATAAGGAAGGCTATGAGGGCTTTGACGACTGGGACCTGACCGCGATGACACATATTAATCTCGGGCTTGAGCCTCTTGAAACAGATTCTCTTACATTCGTAGTGCCTCTTAAAGAGAATACCAAGTCGGCAGAGGTTGAAGCCACATACAAGTTCACGTATGAAGAAAACGATACAGCAGTCTGGAAAAAGGTAAGCAAAAAGATAGAGTTTTAATCCATTCAAACCGGTTAAAAATCCAGGGGCTTTGTTCAGATCATGGAACAGAGCCCTTTTTATTTTTCGGTTCTTCCGGAAATTGTGTGGATAAGCGCTGTCATTCCCGCAGTCCGTTGAGCGGGAATCCGGAATTCAAAGGAACTGGATTCCCGCTAAAGACATGCGGGAATGACGCTTCAGTGTTTGACTTTATGGACAGACACTATTTTATCTCGCCAAGGTTTCTTTTATACACGATATCTGCTTGCAAGATAAAAATATTCCATTTACAATAGCACTATTAAAGGATAAAGCATTATGGCAGAGGGATGAAAAAGCATATAGAACAATTTCTTGACTATCTAAAAGCGGAACGCGGGGTATCTCCTCATACACTGAAAGCATATGCCGGGGACT
>JAGVGM010000370.1 GCA_020057065.1 Thermodesulfovibrionia bacterium | reverse complement strand
CTTCTGTTTTTTTTGTTTGGTGATAAATTATAACAGATTTAGAGTCCTCTGAACCTCAAATAATTTCCTTCATTTTATGACTTTTGCAATTGGCTCAATGAGCAATGAATAATGAACAATTAAGGATTCCTTAATTACTAATTGCTAATTAATAATTACGCATTATTCTTTTCAGATATAATCTCGATCAAAGTTAATTCAGGCGGGGAAAGAAAACGGACCGGGGGACCCGCGGTGCCTGCGCCGCGGCTTACATAAATAGCAGCGCCTTTAGAGAGCTTTGAGTAGCCGGTATGATATTTAAAAATAAAAGGTATCATAAGATTCACCGGGAATATCTGCCCTTTATGTGTGTGCCCGGAAAGTTGGAGGTCAAATAGACCGAGATTGTCATCGATGACATCAGAACGGTGTTTCAACAGTATAGTAAAAATTCCGGGAGGAAGGCTTGCAAGTATCTCTCTTTCCGTTTTATCAGTGGCACTTTCGGGCAATCCATTGCCGGTATCGCCCAGATCATCCACTCCGGCAATGTTCAGGATCTTATCTAAGGTTACACCGCTGTTTCGGAGCAGGATAAAACCGGATTCTTCGATGAATTTCACAGCATTTTTCAGCCCTGCGTAAAACTCATGATTTCCGATAACTGCAAACTTCCCGAGTCTTGCATGAAGGCGTTTCAGTTTTTCCGGAAAATATCTTATATGATTTACCGGTCCGTCAATAAGATCGCCGGTGGAAACTATTAGATCAGGTCCTGCATCCTCAATTTTTTTAATAACTTTAGTTAGTGTTTTATCTCCGGCAATAATGCCGAGGTGCAGGTCGGATATCTGCGCTATTTTAATTCTATCAACTCCATGAGGCAGTTTCGAGGTTCTTACAGTTAATTTTTCAACCCATAATTTTTTAGCCTCGAAATAGCCGTATATGTTGAATGTTGCTGAAAGAAAAAAAGGGACAAAAAAGGTATAGGGCGCTGGAATTGCTGCTGAATTAGAACTTTTTCCAAATAAAAACATGGCGTGTTGAACAATAAAATTATATGAGTCTAATAGGACTGCAAAAGGGGAAAAGACAACAATAAAGGCCATCCAAAGATAAGCGGTGTGCAATAAAATTCTGGACTTTTTTTCAGAGCCCTTCATGCTGTATTGATGTATAAATATCGGGGAAAATGTCATTAACAGTATGAACAGACCTAAAAAAATGTTTTCGTACAAACCAAGGCCTGATATATCCGATACTTTAAAAAATAAATACAGATTTCCCAGGCTGTATATTAATGTGAAAGAAAGGAATATAAGCATCTTCATTATTATCCCTTTTTTTGTGAAAAATTGTTATATACAACAGGTAACAGGCAGTCAGCAGTCAGTAATAAGGGGTAAGAGGCAAGGGGTAAGAGGTAGTCAGTAGGTAATAGGTGATATGTAATAGGTAGTAGGTAAAGAGCAATGAGCATTGTTCATTAAGCCAAAATTTGTCATTCCGGCTTGTCCGGAATCTTTCTTAAGGAAGGATTCCCGACGCGCTTAGCTTGCGGGAATGACTATTTTCAGTATTTATAAAAAGACTATAATTGTGATTGTTTAATTTCTTGTCTGACGTTTTTTCATGAATATCAGAAGAGGTAATGTGCATATCATAAGTATGCTCAGCAGATAAAAGGCATCATTAAACGACAGCATCGAGGCCTGTCTTAATAACTGTCCGTAAATACCGCTCAACCCTGCCTGCTGTGAAGTGACCGGGTCAAATCCTTTTTGCTGGAAGATCTGAGATAACTGTGACGAGGTAATTTGATAGCTTCTATCAAAAGGTGTGAGATGCTCAACGAGATGTGTCTGATGGAATTGTGCGCGCCTTGCTATCATGGTAGTAATAAATGCAACTCCGCAGCTGCCCCCGAGGTTCCTGAGGAGATTATAAATCCCGGTTGCGTTGCCCATCTCTTCTCTCTTAATGCCGGACATGGTCATGGTCGTAAGGGGAATAAAAATAAATCCCATACCGACGCCAAGCACGAGCCTCGGCCAGATAATGGTATTGAAATCAGCGGCAAGATTAAAATTCGACATGAGATAAGTAGAGTAGGCGGACACAATTATGCCAAACCCGAGCAGGCTCTTTGGATTCACATTTGTTACCAGTCTTCCCGCTATCGGCATTGCAATAAGCGATGCTACTCCCCCGGGTCCAAGCACTATCCCTGCAAGTGTTGCGGTATATCCCATGAGCGTCTGAAGGTATATCGGTAGTAATACAATGCTGCCGAACAAGTTGAAAAATGCAAAGAACATGATGAGGTTGCCTGAGCTGAATGTAATGTTTTTGAATGCCTTGAGATTTACGATGGGATGTTCAGCGAACAATTCAGTGATCACAAAGAGGATAAAAGAGGTTACAGAGATTATGCTAAGCCATGTTATAAAATCTGAAGAAAACCAGTCCGCCCTCTCTCCCTTATCAAGGACTATCTGCAGGCAACCAAGCGCTGTTGCGAGAAATGCAAGTCCCCAGTAGTCGATCTTCATCTTCATCCGCTGCATATACGGAGGGTCAATTATTACAAATGCCACAAGCAGTATCGATATGATGCCTATAGGGATATTTATGAAAAAGATCCAGTGCCAGGACCAGTTGTCAGTGATCCAGCCTCCGAGAAGCGGCCCGATTATGGGTCCGAACATGATGCCAACGCCGAATATCGCCATTGCTATGCCGTGCTGCTTTTGCGGGAATGTTTCAAGCAGGATTGATTGCGACAAAGGCTGTAATGCACCGCCTCCGATACCCTGAAGGACCCTGAAAAAAATAAGACTCTGCAGATTCCAGGCTAAACCGCAGAGCAGGGAACTCAGTGTGAATAAAGAGATGGAAGCTATCATGTAGCGCTTCCTGCCGAAATATCTGCTGAGCCATCCCGTCATTGGGATAATGATAGCATTGGATACGAGATACGAAGTTATCGTCCAGGTGGATTCGTCAATCCCGGCGGAGAGGCTTCCGCGTATGTGGTCCAGGGAGACATTGACAACAGAAGTGTCTATGATCTCGATGAGGGTGGGGAGCATTACTGTTAATGCGACAAGCCACTTATTCATAAAAATACCGCATAGATTTTATCATTATTTAGAGCAAAAGAGCATAAGAACAAAAGGGCGGATGTAGGGGCGGGTTTCAAACCCGCCCGCGAATGTATGGGCGTATTGCAATACGTACATACGAACCCTAACCGTGATAAAATTAAGAAATGAAGATCAGGGAAATTAAGGCAAAGAGTGTCCTTTCAAAGTCTCAGGTCTATGATTACGCTTTAAATCCGTATGTCGGCTGCGGGCACAGGTGCGTTTACTGCTATGCCAAATTCATGAAGAGGTTTACAGGCCATACCGAGAGTTGGGGGGATTTTGTTGATGTAAAAATAAACGCCCCTGAGCTTTTGGCACATGAAGTAAAGAAAAAAAAGGTCGGACGCGTATGGATAAGCGGCGTGTGCGATCCTTATCAACTTCTGGAAAAAAGGTATATGATCACGAAGCAATGTCTTTCCATTCTCGCTGAGAACAACTGGCCTTTTACCATTCAGACCAAATCCCCTCTTGTCCTGAGGGATATTGAGATACTGAAGAGAGCAGGCGATGCCGAGGTCGGGTTCACAATAACCACGGCCGATGAAAAAATAAGAAGGATCTTCGAACCGGGGGCCCCGCCCGTGAAAAAGAGGATCGAGGCATTGGAAGATCTTCACTCGGCAGGGATCAAGACCTTTGCCATGATAGCGCCGATCCTGCCGGGCGCTGAGGGGCTGGTCAGTGAATTAAAAGGAAAGGTGGAGTATGTGTTTATAGACAGGCTGAACTATCATTATGCGGATTGGTTATACAGAAAACACGGGATACAGTGGGCCATGGAGGACAGTTTTTTCTCGCAAAAGGGAAAAGAGTTGATGAAGGGATTCAAAAAAGAAGGGGTTGCGTGTCAGATACTTTTTTAAATTTGAGTCATATCTAATATTATCTCCGGAAGATGCATTGATACAGGAAATCACTCCTGATTGCAAGATTCAAGACCTGGCCCTCATTCTCACCCGATATTAAACTTTCAGCTCTCAGCAATCAGCCGATGAGGAATAAAATTAAGAAGCGGGGAAGTGCGGAAGCGTGAAAGCTCGAAAGAGCGTAAGTGCAGGGGGGAATGCTTGCGAGCTTTTTTCATTACCTCCCAAACCCGATCTGCTTCTTATTCGGTTCCGGTGGGGCCATCAACTGCCGGATTGCCTCAAATATTGTGTGGATTTCTTCATCGTGATCTTCAATCTTTCTTTCGAGTTCAATTAACTTATGTGCGAGTTCTTTATGTGTAGATAGTATTTGTCTAAGTTTTACAAATGCTCTTACGACCTGAATGCTTGCCTGAACTGAAGTGGGGCTGTTTAATACATTAGCAAGCATAATTGTCCCATGTTCTGTAAATACATAAGGTAAATATTTTCGGTGATGACCTCTTCCAATCTTTAAGGTCGCAAAATGCGACCTTAAAGATTGATTTTCTTCTTCACTTAACTGAAACATAAAGTCTTGTGGAAAACGATTGACATTACGCTTAACCTGTTCGTTCAGTCTCTTTACGGTAACGCCATAAAGATCAGCCAAATCCGTATCTAACATAACTTTATGCCCCCGAAGCAGAAATATTTTTTGCTGAATTACTTCAATTGGAATTATTTCGTTCATACATGTCCCTGTTGATAAAAATATTTTAATATCTGCAGCGCAAGTCCCCGTGCGACCGGTTCATTATAACATACAGCGGGGAAGGGTGAAAGCTCGTAAGTGGGGAAGCTGGGAAGCGCAAAAGTGCGGAAGCAAGGAAGGGGAAACTACTTCAAAAAATCTCCCTTCACCCCTGCTTAAGTCACCTACTGTTGGTCTTTGCTAAAGAGGGGAATCACTCCACAATTATCTTCGGCTCTTCAAACCAGTCGTTTTCTTCAGCATCTCAGACTGTAATAATACTCTTCTTCATTATCTTATGCCGCTTTCTGCTTGACCAGCGGCAGTATATAAATATCGTATTTATCTTCAAGCCTGATACATTCTTTATGACATTCAGAT
>JAGVGM010000366.1 GCA_020057065.1 Thermodesulfovibrionia bacterium | reverse complement strand
GAACTTTTAGCCTTATAGCCTTCATTTGACTCTTTATAAGCCGAAACAGATGCAGATGCAGAGGGTGGATCTCCGGGAGGCGCATCACGAAATACATCCAGCGCCGGCTCAACAGTTATGCCAGTCCCGCCGGCGGGACTGGTAAGCACATTTCTATAGTTGATGGTCCCGTGAGGATCATGGCATGATGCACAGGTCAGGGTCATATTTGTTATGGAACTGAATGGAATGGAAATATTATTAACTCCAAGGTTATGGCCATTTTCAGTGCTGACGCCGCCGCTGTTGTTAAAAAAGCCCGCGCCTGAGTGCTCATCACCGCTTCCATCATACATCGTAACCGGGTCGACCACATCAGGGGCCTTTGGGTCGCTGCCGTCATGGCAAAAAAGACAAAGCTTGTTTGTAGTTGAGCGGATAAGGAGCTCGGCAAAGGGGCCTCCTGTCTCCACGCCTGACGGTGTTCCCCCACCTTCACTGTAATGCTGGACATGGCAGTCACTGCAGGGCTGCCTGTTTTTTTCAAGGTCGTGATAATGCGCAGCATTTGCGGTTGTTGAAAAAATAAGACAAAAGGACAGGCTTATTATAACGGTAGATAAAAATGGTACTATTCTGTTATGCCTTGTAAATCTCTTGCAAGAGTCCTTATTTGTCATTCCCGAGGTCTTTATCGGGAATCCAATATTCTTTAAAACTAAAGACCCCCGATTAAGACCTTCGAGGGCAGGCTTCTGGATACCCGCCTTCGCGGGTATGACGGCAGAAGCCATTTCCTTGATACTTTTACAATATACCCTTGTAATTAACTTCATATCTTTCATCCCTCTATTCCTTAAGGTCACTCACCTGAAAGACCTGGATACGGTTTGCTCCTTTTTCAACAACGAAAAGCTCCCCTTTCTTTCCGAAACATAAATCCACAGGAAAGAAAAACATCCATTTTTTTTCTTCCATATATCCAAAGTTATAGAGGAACTTCCCTTCAAGTGAGAAGACTTTCAGTCTATGCTGGAAGGCGTCCGCAATCCACAACCTGCCTTTTGAATCCACAGCAAAGCCCGTAGGAAACGAAAAGTTTTTCCGGGATTCATCTCCATGTTTCCCAAAGGACTGGAGCAAAGCGCCCTCTTTATCAAATACCTTCACTGCATTTCCCATAGAGCTAACACCAATTATCTTCCCCCCGGCATTTTGCGCCTTCTGGAGGGATTCGAATTTTCCAACCGATCTCACAAAATCACCTTTGTCATTAAATATAAGAATTTCATTATCCATAAGGTCTGAGATGTAAATAAAACCTTCTTTGTCGATCGTAATTCTTCCAGGAGAAACCGTCCTTCCCATTACCTCTGAGAGGTCTATTTTATCAACAAGTAATCCTCCGGGACTAAAAACCTTTAAAAGCCCGGTTTGTACCTCACTGACATATATCTGCCCCTTCTCATCTATTGACACACCGTATGGTGAGATAATCCCATTTTGTTTGCCGAGCCTCTTGATAAGGGAACCGCTTTTGTCGAGAATGACAACTTCAGCGGCTTCAAAACTCGTGACGATCAGATCCCCGTTACTTTCATCAAGGGCAATGGCAAGAGGACTTCTTAGAAGTATTTCACCGCCCTGGTCCTGAAAGGCGGCGATTTTCTTTATTTCAGGAGCTGCATCTTCATCTGCATTTGCACTAACCACAGATAAGAGAGTCAATACAATAATCAGCCCCGCGAAGGTACGTGCATATGTAATATTCAAGTTCGTCATTCTTTAATCCCTATTCAGTAATTCGAAAAACCGTTATCCTGTTCCCTCCCTGTTCAAGAACATAGAGGTTATTATTCTCGTCTATAGTCATATCTACTGGAGACAAAAGTCCAGATGCCTCTGGTTTAATTGTGTGAAGCAGGTTATCAAAGGAATCAATAACCTTAATTCCATTCCCTTCTTCTACTGCCCAGATGCGTCCCCTTCTGTCTACTGCAAGGGTCCTTATACGAAGAGGCTCCCTGAATTTGCCCGGTGAGGTCCCCATTGTAGGCAATATTCTTCCTGCATCGCTGTAAACGCGAATCCCGCCGAATCCCGGGTCTGAAACAAAGATTTTTCCAGAACCGGTCCATACATCTGACGGCTCTCCCACATCAGTAATTTGGAATTTAAGTTTTTCGCTACCGTCTAAAACGATAATCTGCCTGTTACCTCTGTCAGCAATGTAAAGATTACCGCTCGTATCAACAAACAGGGCAGAAGTTTGAACAGCAGAATTACGCCTGTATGTAGAAAGATCAAGTGTACGGTATTCTTCCAGCGCCACGGATTCATATTGTTGAATAACCTTGAGGCTTTCTTTACCTCTCTCTGCAATAATGAGGTTCCCCTTTTTTGTTACCGCAACAGCAGTCGGAAACAACAGAGTTCCTCCCTTACCAAGTACCTTTGTTGCAATGCCCTGGCGATTCATGATGGCGACCCGCTGCGCCTCAGTATTGGTCACAATCAGAAGATTTCTTAAATCGTCATAACAAAGCGCCGAGGGACCAAGCAGTCCTGTATCCATCCCTGATGGAATTATAGCTTCTACCTTCTCAAGCCCGAGAGGGAAAACAGGTTTTGCCAGCCCAATGAAAAGGGTCAATATAACTAATGAACTCATGTATATGTAATGAGTAAAGTTATTAAATCCCCCTTTATCCCCCTTTTTCAAAGGGGGGCTTTCCCCTCTAAAAAGAGGGGTTAGGGGTGTGTTTAAAACTCTCATTTTGCCCCTTCCCCTTCGGGTTTGTTTTCATTCTTCGATTTAATAACAAACGGATGATTGTCCGTGCCGTCACTGTTCATGACCCGGAGGGTCTCATTATTTCCCTCAAGTGATGTGTAGATTATGATTCCTTCCTCAGGAAGTAATGCTGGGAAAATGGCGCCGTTTTCTGTAAGTTTCTGCATTGTCCCGTCTTTAATATCAACTGAATAAATATTGGGTATCCCGTTATTCACAACAGTATAAATAACCTTTTCGTCTGTGGCATCAAAAAAAGGCTGATTTGTAAATTCAGGCAGGTATACCTGGAACTGGCTATCCAACTCTTCTGAATAGAGCATCTTTTTATCCGAACCATCTGCTTTCATAATCCATATCTGGCGCAGAACCGTATTATCGTCGTACACAGTAAGGGTGTAACAGATCATATCGCCCTTGATTGACCAGACAGGATAGGAAGCAAGAGAAGGTTTACCGTTTCCTTCCCGGTTGCTCTCCTCGTAATTAGTTATCCATCTGCGGCCTGTCCCTTCAGCGGTCATGGTCCATACATCGGCCCTATCGGTGAAAGCAATTCTCTCTCCATCGAAAGACCACCTCGGCTGGAAATAAAGTTGAGGCATATCTTCCTTAACCTGCGGATAACGCAGGTCTTTCTGTACGAACTTTCCTTCCGTTACCTCAAGCATATAAAGGCCCGGGATTTCGCCAAAGCTCGGGATGGAATTAAGAAGGACTTTGTCCCCCTGTATTGAAACATCAACATAGAAGTAAGCCCTGTGGTCTCCGGAGTTTGGAAATTCAATAGGCCCCTTCTCCGTAAAAGCAAGTAATCCCCTTGATGAGAATATCAGGAACCCCCCGCTTTCAGGAAGCCAGAAAATCCTGGTGTCTCCTTCAAGTATGATAGGGTAGGAGTCAATTTCCTCCCCCCCAAAGCTCACAACTTTTATAGAATCCCCGGCTCCCTCGTTTGTAAAAAATGCTATCCTTGTTGAATCCCTTGAAGGCAAAGGCATCCATGAAGAGCCCCTGCTTTTTACCAGACGGAGCATTTCACTCGAGGCTGAATCAAGACTGAAAAGCTCTGATGTAAAACTGTCCTTAAGCACGCCTGAAAAAAGTATTTTATTGCCATCAGGGGAAGACGAAAATTCACTGACATGTAAATCAGGCGGTGATATACGCTCCTCTGCACCGGTTTCCAGATTCAGATGCCACAGGGAATTGACTCCTGTGCGATTCACATTTTCTGTTTTTGTTGATTCATGAGGGCTGGCTGATTTTTCCACTGCGCCGGTCTCTGTTTTTTTCTCTTCTTCGCTTTGCGTTATATCCTGTCCGGTGTAATAGATGCCCTTTCCGGAGGCATCCCATAAAAGCCACCTTCCTGAAAGCCTCGGCGCTTTATATTTTTTTATATCCGAACCGTCAAGTTTCATTGTATGCACTTCAAACTCGCCGGGATTTGTGGGATAGGAGTATGTTATCAGACCTGCCTTCTCAGAATAGTCAGGCGTCCCTATATAATTACCCATAAGGGATTTGCTCTCCATGGTAGCAAGGTCCATCTCCCAGACCCCCACGCCGTAACCCTTGCCGCCAACTTCGTAATAGATCTTCCTGCTGTCCGGACCCCAGAACACATTTCTTATTCCCAATTTTTCTGTAACAGGCTCTGCCCTCTCACCATCAGCAGTGCCAATCCAGAGATCTCTGGCTTTGTTTTCACCAGGCGCTGTGAACGCAAAGAGTTTTCCGTCAGGAGAATAAACAGGGATACTGGCGCCGGGAACAAGACCGGAGACACGCCTCTCACCTGCCTCATCTTCAATTCCGATAATTAAAGTCTCTTCAAATCCCTTGCGGTTTGCTATGACCATTATTGATTTACTGTCAGGAGACCATCTAAAACTCTTTACCCCACGTGTGGTTAGCCTATTTGCCCCAGTTCCATCTGCCTTAAAGATCCAGAGATCAGGAGGTGTATGTAAGGTTGAAGAGAGAAAGGCGATCATCTTGCCGTCGGGTGAATAAGAAGGGCTAAAACCTCCATTTGGCTCGTCTGCCGGTTTCTTTCCAGCAAGTGGAGGAATTGTGACAGCAGGGGCTGATACGATTTCTTGCACCTCAGGACGTATTGCCTGTTCAGGTGTACACGCAATCAAAAAAAGAAAAACACAAATAACAATAATTTTCATATAGTTGCTTCCTCTCATTTTTTCTGCCTTCAGGAATTGTTTCAGGAACAAATCAATTGATGCAAAATCTGTTCCAATGATCTCTTCCGTCAAAAAAAGATGATAAATCAGATAGTTTTATAATGTCAGCATCCGGGAAGTGCCATATAAAAGTAGCAGTACGAATTTCGACTTTAAGGATAGATTAATAGTTTGAGTATGTACATAAATTGCCTTTTTTTGTCATGCCCGAAGTTCTTAATCGGGCATCCAGTTCCTTTTAACTACATGGATGCTCGCTTATTTACCTGCGGGAATGACAAGCAATCTGGCATTATTTATGATCTCCTGACTAAAAGGAAAAATGCTGAAAAGAAGTTATATTAAGGTGCATCAAAATTGCGGCAGTTTAAAATAAAAAAATCAGAAAGTCTTAACATATGCCTTTGTTCCACCCTTCTGATGGCATTTGCCGCAGCCGTATGCAGGGTTGTCGCCGTTTGATACTGCGCCCGTGAAATCAGTTGCGCCGTTTGCGATAAAGGAGTGAGTGCCGGTGTCCCAGCGCGTCATGTTATCGTACTTTGTAGCATGTGCCTTGTGGCATGTAAGGCACATAATTCTTGAATCACCGATGGCTGTAGAGAGGTCATTGACAGAGGCGGCCTTACTTTTGACCATAAAGTTGTTATCAGGCTGCACGAGCGGGTATTTCCAGTCATAACCGACAGGGTTAGGGTTTGTTCCCTGTTTGTTTGTGATAACGGCAGTATAGGTTGATATACCGTAATTACTGCGGGTTTCGTTCATTTTAATATTTGCCGGATGCCTGATCCAACTGCCGCCTGACCTTGTGTTGTTGTTAGACGCATTTCTTGTCTCTGAATTGCCGCCGTGAAAGTTGCCATGGCAGGCAGAGCATAATGATGAGAAGCCTCCCCTGTAAGTGTTCTTGTTTGTGTCTGATTCGTCGGCAAAGAGGTCTGCGCTTTCAAGGGGATTACCGTCCTTTCTGGCAGTTATATACCCTACACCTTGAAGGTCTCCGCGGGAATTGGATTTAACAGGCTCATAGTTTTGATTCTGAATGCAATCACCGTTTGTTGTCTCAACGCCATATCCGCTTACATCTCCTGTAACGCATACACCGTTTATCTTTCTCAGCACCTGTCTCCACGCCGACACATCAGCGCCAAAGCGATCATGTATGCCGTGGCAGCTATTACAGGACCACCCTCCTTCATTAAGCGAGCCTCCCGGAGGATTTGAGCCAAGGATAGCGTCAGCCTTCATTAATTGGGATGTTGCGGCGCCTTTTGTATAGGCAGGGTTATGACCCTTTTTGGGGTCATTATTTGCCCAATAAAAATCCCCGGAGGGCATAGCAATGCCTGAAGGGTCCACCCCGTCCAGTGTCATTACAATTGGAGCTAACCATCCGCTATCCTTAACCGAAGGGAGATCCGCAGTAGTGGGGGTCTCATTTCCTTTCATGTGACAGGACAGACAGAGATCGGCAATGTTATTTTTGTGAAGCAATGGCGCCTGACCGGCGCTGCTGTTCCCGCTGCCGTGAAGTGAGTGACAGTCTCCACATGGAAGGTTCTCATAAGAATGATAAAGTCCGGTAGTTCCTTCTGCTAAACGATGATCAGAGATCAATGACACCACTAACGTCACTAAAAATACAACAAAAATTCTTTTCATGGGTTAGCTCCTTTATGTATAATGTAATTCATGTTTACAATATATATCGGCATTTTTATAAAAAACTTTACAGTTAGTTTAAAAAAAGTTGAACAAACTGCGAGACATAGAGGCACTGAAGAGGACAAAGCTTAGTTAATTCAATAAGTTAAGCATATTTACTTGTAAGTTATTTTGTTTAATCTGTGGATGAAATTTTTTATGCTTTAGCTGTGTGCTGTGATTTATTGCAGGTTCTCAGGAGAGAAAAAAAAGAGAGGCGGCATGTCTGCCGCCTCTCTTAAGTAGGCTAAGAAGGTTTTTATTGTTTAGAAACCAGTCTTTACAAATGCCTTTGCTCCGCCCTTCTGATGGCATTTGCCGCAGCCATAAGCAGGGTTGTCTCCGGTTGATACTGCGCCTGTGAAGTCGGTTGTGCCGCTTGCGATAAAGGCATGGTCATTGGCGTCCCAGCGGGTCATGTTCTCATACTTGGACGCATGGGCCTTATGGCAGGTGAGGCACATGATCCTGTCAGCGCCGATTGCTGTTAAAGCATCTGTAGCAGAAACGACTGCGCTCTTAGCTGTGAAATCTGCATCCGGCTGAACGAGGGGGTACTTCCAGTCGTAGCCCACCGGATTAGGATTGTTGTTCTGCGCGTTGGTGACTACGACAGCGTAAGTGGTGATGCCGTACTTGCTTCCCGCCTCATTCATCACAATGTTGGTCGGGTGCTTTACCCAGGTGCTGTTCACGCGAGTATTAGCATTGTTTACTGTCCTGGTCTCGCCGGTTCCGCCGTGGAAGGTTCCATGGCAGGTTGAGCAGAATGAAGAGAAACCGCCTCTGTATATGTTCTTGTTCGTGTCGGACTCATCAGCCCAGAGGCTTGCGCCCTCGAGGGGATTTAAGTCGCCCCTTACATTCACGTAATTTGTATTATTTACGCCGCCAAAGATGTCGCCGCGGGAGTTTGACTTAATAGGTTCGTATGCAGCATTCTGGACTACGCCGGTT
>JAGVGM010000297.1 GCA_020057065.1 Thermodesulfovibrionia bacterium | reverse complement strand
TCTTCTTTAAGAGAACCGTCCCCTTTTGCCTTTGTTGGCTACTGAAAACCCTTTCTTTTTACCCGGTTTTACCCTTGTTTTTGCTTACCTATATAGCATACTTATAGTAGTTATAAGAGCCGGTAGGCAAAGAATGAAAAAATCGAAGAGTTTAAAAGTTATCGCTATTTTTCTGTGCGGTTTGCTTATTTTTCAGCAGACAGGTTTTGCCCAAGTGGCCGCGCTCGAGCTAAATATCGCCGGCCACATTGCATCTTTGGCTAATACTTTTTCCCCGGATAAGTTTCGTCCCTTGCATTTAAGATACATATCCTACGATGGATTAAATAACAACTTTAAGCTTCTCTTAGATAAAGGGGACACCAAGAATCCCAAAACTCAAGATATAGAGTCAACTACCAAAGACTTACTTAACTATTTCTTTGTGGGCATTGCTTTACCTAATGACACCTTTTGGGTAAATCTTCGCCCTGATTCACCCAACGATATTATTGACCCACTTTTAGCTCAGACTGAAGTAGGAAAGATTCTTCTGGAAGCAGACCTGCAGCTAAAAAAAGACACAGCCAATGCTACTAATCCTGGCACCATTGAAGGTAAAGAGTATTGGGATAAGCTCTACCAAAAAGCTGGGGAGATCTATGGAAATCAAAATGTAACCATCCCTACTCTCACCCGGCCCTGGATTGTTCCGGATGAAATCATCATCCGCGAATCAACAGATTCAGCTTATGTCTATAAGGCAACGCTAAAGGTAATGCTAGAACAAGACTATTTAAAAGGCAACGCCACTTACTCTTTTAAAGATGAAAGAGAAAAACAGCTTAATGAATATTCCTCTCAAATTATGAGAGAGGAAATTATACCTAAGCTTATTAAGGAGATCAACAATGCCAAGCGCTATGCTCCCCTAAGACAGGTTTTTTACTCTTTAATTCTTGCCCAGTGGTTTAAGGCTAGGAACCAAAACAAAAACACCCAATATTCTGGACGTATAGATAGAAAAGACCTGACTAATCTTCAAGCCAAGACTCCTTATTCAGTAAACACTTATTTTACTGCCTATAAGGAAAACTTTGAAAAAGGCGAATACAATATCAAGGAGCCCACCTATACACCCTATGGCCAAGTGATCAGGAGTTATTTTTCGGGAGGCATCGCTGGTATTGCTCCGGTAATTCCTGGTTTGGGACAGCCTACTTTTGCTAATGCCGCAGAAACAAGGATTACTGTAGTACCTGATAATACTACTGTTGGCAATGGAGACAATGTAGGAGTCACAGTTCATGGCGACGAAGTGCAGGTTACGGCACAAAACGTTGAGGAAGCCACTCTTGGCCCGGCAGCGGAGAAACAAGCGGAGATAGAAAAACAACTTCCTCAAACGAACCCATCCCTTGACTTTTCCCAACCCTCACAACCAACAGGGCAGGAGCTTTATGCCTTCAATCAGTCGTTTGTATGGTTTATGGAACAGATGGATAGAATAGGGAATCAGATTCAAAAGATTATAAACATTTTTTTATATGCCCTTGCGCGACTGCGCATCCAAATAGCACTGCAACGAAAGAATTTATTGAAATCTACACAGGATGAGATGTTGCGGATAGCAGAAATGAGAGATAATCCTTATGTAACACTGACGAATGAATATAATCTCTATACCCATTTAAGAGATTTTGAAATAGGTGAGAATCAAATTGTTGAATTATTTAGCTCCATGTTACGTTCTTCGAATCCAGCGCAACAGTTTTCGGAACTTAATATTATTCTATCCTCTCTCCCTTCTCGCGATAATCATTATAGCGATATTGTTGAACGGTTAATAACAATGATTCAGTCTACACAAGATCCGGTCATCTTTGTTGATCGTTTCTCTGGTGTAATAAAAAATTTAAATCATAAAAACAAGTATTCAAATTTAAGGACAATTTCCCAATTACTTAACCTTATGGAGGAAGTTGATGATAGAGAATCATTGTTAACAGAGTTCGATCTTGCAATAGATGTAATTCAACGTATCATTCAGGATAAAAAGTTAACAGAAAATACGATCTCTAATTTATTCATGAATGGAAATGAACGCTTAAAATTTAATCGGTTAGTTGAATTCCAGCAGGACCTCTGGCAATTATGCGGTAATGTAAAACCATTCATGAAAAAATACGATCGGGACAGTTTACTCTTTCGAATAATAATAAATATAGATCTTCCATCTGATTCGCGACGGATGATGTCACTGATTCAATCAGCTATTAGTACTATTACGAAATACGGAGGAAAATCAAATCAGGTGATAATCCATTCGATTATTATATATGCGCTGACACATAAACAGGATCCAGTTGTGTTAATGGAGAGTGTACTGAAACTAGCGGAAGATATACAGAGCATTGGTAAAACCGATATATATTTCCGACTCCTTAATATCCTAACACAGTCTGCGAATACGGATATTGCATTGAAACAAATAAGCACACATTTGGATGAGATATTGTTATTTGTTGATGGTTTAAAAAAATCAGGAATACCGAAAGAAACCGGAAATATCATACTTGCTTCGTTGATTTCAATGCAGAATTTTGAACAGGGACTTACATATATTCAGGCCCATCAGGATATATTGATGGCATTGATTAAGACACTGGGCATATCTTTTAATACAAAGAGAGATTTTATTATTCAGAGCATTCTACAGCAGATACCTCAGAATGATATAGAACAAATGATACTATTTGCTAAACAACTGCAAACAAACAAACTTTCGGAAGGTATGATCACAGGTATCCTTATTTATATTATGAGCATCGGTAATATCTCGCAGGCAATAGGAGTAGTTACTCCTATTCTTCCGGGAATAATTGATTTTGATGCTATTCGCGTTAGACAGAAAGCACAGGTTATCTTTGGGAGAGATAGTTCTAAGCTTATTCAACGGCTAACCGTTATGAAACAGCCGTCTCAATTTCTGGCACTTATCAATTCATATAGTGAGAAAAATAGAGAATTTGTCCGTTCTGGTTCGTTTTTTGGGTTATTACATTTCATGAGTTTAACCGAGGATCCCGTACTGTCCTTTACAAAATTTATTCAGTCAGGACAAGAAAAGAATTTGTTGAAACGCTCTTTGGCTGGGCAGTTATCAAAGATTATTTCATACAATGTTCCTCAGTGGCAGCTGCAGCGGTTTATTGCATATATATCGAGTAACATTTTTGATCCGAATCTGTCTTATCGTGACATGAAAAGCTTGTTAATAATGCTAAGGGGGGTAACTGAGAGCGTCTATCAAAAACATACAGATTACCATCTGCTGGGTATTTTTCTATCCTATCCCGAATTGTTGGGATTTAACCGTTCATTTTACTACCTCGAACGATCACAACAAAATGAATCATTGTTCCTCCCTTTATTAGAATTTGGACAATCTTCCGTTGACGATCAGGGCCGTGCAAAAGGTTTTCAAAAGGCACTCCGAGATTTTAAGACTCAGGAAGATAAAAAACTTGATGCCGTAGCGGCAAAAATTGCAATAAATCAACCTCTCGTGGAAGAGGATTATGGTTATTATGTATATTATCTGCGGATGTTATCAAACAAAATGAGTGAACAGGCTTTACATCGTGCACTGGTTGCAAGTGCGAGCAAGTTAAATATTTCAACAATACGGGAAGGAGCTGTAAAAGGTAATACGATGCTTCTTTCTGAAATTGATCAAGCAATACGCACAAAATCATCGCGCTATATAGCAAATGAATATACCTTTTCTATCGCGGTTCCTTTGTTATCTTTAAGTATTGAACGGTATGCTGACATTGTACGGGCAATCAAAACAGTGTCAGATGAAGCTTTGGTGAACAACAAAGATTTTACTGATATCCGTAACAAATTACAGGAAATACAAGATAAATTTCCCGGTGAGGATGCATTCGGATGGGATGTAACAGATGTCCCTGATCACATCGCGCGTTCTGGAGACAAAGATCAAATGATAGGATTCCTTATAAGCCGTAATATCAAAAAGTCGGTAACCGAAGGCATGATCACCGATGTCATGCGACTGGCCTTCAGGGCGCTAGGACGGGACGTACAACAAGAGCTCATCGGTATGACAGATATTTCTTATGTAGAGCTTACACAGGAAAATATCGACATTCTTCAGCAATTACTCAATGAATACAACAATCAAGTGGTGCAGAAGGTTCAATCATTAGGATTTGATAGTATTAAAAATTCCGTTTTCCAGTCGATTTTGGGAAAGAGCATTGAACGATTTCTGCAAGCGTATAAAGATTCGTCCTTACAGTTAAGAGAGACATTACATACCGTTGACGTAATCCTGCAGCCAACTCAAACAATCCTTGATGCATTTGAAGGGAAGATATCTGGTACATGTTTCGGAGAGTATCCAGAAGATATGGTTCGTCAGAACATTGTTAATATGTGGATTCGATGGGATGGAGAGATAGCAGGTTCATTATTATTCTCTAGGCAAGGAGATAGACTTATTCTACTTGGTTTTGATACTTCAGCTGAAGTATCAGCAGCATTAAATACACCTGAAAAAATAGCGGAGTTTATTGATCGTGTTATGGAGCGAGCTTATGTATTAAGCAAAAATAATAGTTTGATTTTTTATATAACTACCCAGGCTGGCGGTATATCAAATACCGCTGAATATGCGCATTATATAGAGGATACCTATATAGATAGAGCAAAAATTTTGGTGGAACATGAAGTTTATCAGCCAACTTACCGGTATCACGTACGATCTGCACACTCACTGAAACCCCAAATCGAACAAAAGTTACAAAGCTGGAATCCATTAGGTCAAACTTCTGTATCTCAGGTGGTTAGCCAACCAGGGGCTGCTACTGAAAATAGGCCTGGGGCTAATCAGGGTTTTGAGGGTGGAGTAGTTCAGGATGTGCAAGCACCATTTGCAGATTCCGAGTCTTCATTAGTGGGAGTATCTGGAGTAGAGCAATCTCAGGATGTAAACTTAGCCGCAGGCCATCAGCAAAGAGCTCCTCATGGCAGAGCAAATAAATTTATAAGAGATAATTTGCCCCAAGATTTAAGAGAAAACCCTAAGAATATAAGTAATTATAAACAGGTAGAAGGTTTTGGCGTAAGGGCGAGGGTTATTCCTATAAAAGGTTTATTTAAGGCTACCGGCCAGTTTGCGCATATAGGTTTAGGCCAAGTTTATGGAGAGGCAGTAATATATGTTGATGCTGATTACGTAGAGAACCAGACAGTTTTAATGCACGAGTTATATGAAATCGCCCAATGGGAAGCTAAACGAAAAGAATTAGGTCTCAACCCTCGAGAAATGCGGCAGTGGATTTTGAATAACCTTCAAGAAGCTAAGGGTCTGGCGGAAAAGTGGCATAACCAAGCGCCTCGGTTAGATATATTATTCTTTGCCGCAAGCCGTAGAATGCAGGGTTTACTCGACTTATTGGCAGAAGCTGCTGGTTTAGAAAGGCATATTGAGTTTGAGATTGAGAGAACAGGTATGTCTTATGCTTTTGTTAATAGCGATGGAAAAGTGCATATTGTAGAAGGCTTATTTGATTTGGTCAAAAAGGGCATAATTACTGATAGGGAATTTGCGGCTCTCTTAGCCCATGAGATAGCTCATTTAGTAGAACATGATGCGTTAATAAGCTATGCACTAAAAACACTTGGGTTAAGTAGTGTTGATGAAGAAGGCTTAGAAATAGCCCGCTGGATACTAGCTGCGGAAATTTTGACCAAGGCAGGATTAAGTTATAAAGATGTGATTAGTTTTGCAGAAAAAGTGGAGGCAGGAGCGCTTGATGATCTAATGGTGCAACTGCATCTGGATTTCGGAGAGAAAAAAACAACTCCGGATGAGCTTATCAATGCGATTTTGAAACATCAGATCTGGCCTGCACAAACTATGGAGATAAGGTTTATGGAAGATACCTTGGGAGATTATCTAGATTATTATGGTCAGGAAAGAGATGTAAACTTGGGAGCCGGCAGGCAGGCTGAGGCGGGAGCGCCTTTGGCAATGTCACCATTAATTCCTGAAGGTTGGACTTATTTTTCGCACGGAACAAATTTAAGCCGCCCAGAATGGGATAATGGTTACTCTGTTTTATTGGAACAGGATGTTTTTGTTGTTAATCGTAGTGGGTTATCGGTTGTGACTCGTGAAGATTTAGAACAGGATAAGGAGCGCGGCTTGGATGGTACTACGGTTGGCTATTCTAATGGCTTTAAACGCTCCGG
>JAGVGM010000229.1 GCA_020057065.1 Thermodesulfovibrionia bacterium | reverse complement strand
TTGGTTTCTTAACCTTGTGGGTGATATTTTATATCGCCACAAACCTTTTAACCAGAAGGGGTTTTTCTTTTTTGCCCGGTTCTAAATCTGTTTTAGGGATATATTTCGGCATTTACTTGAAATTAGTTTAGCCCTGATTATTCATGAATTTTACATTTCAACTTGTTTATTCGTTCTTCTTGATCGAATGACCATCGAGATGATATTTCTCAAGCCGGTATAAAAATGTCTTGTAACTCAGGCCCAGAAGCTTTGCCGCTCTTGTAGCAATGCCATTGGCCTTTGCAAGGGCCTTTCTTATGAGTTCCTTTTCCAGGTTTTCAAAATCTATTCCTTCTTCCGGTATATCAACATTAAAAGATCCTTTTAATTGACCTGACCAAAGCTCGTTCTTGATATCGCTAACTAATATTGTATCCCTGTCATTCATTAGGATGGCCCGTTCTATGACTGTTTCAAGCTGTCGGATGTTCCCGGGCCAGTGATATTCGCTCAGCAGTTTCAGGGCTGCAGGATCAATGGCCTTTATCCTCCTGCCGAATTCCCTGTTATATTTATTCAGAAAGAATCCGGCAAGTTCAGGGATATCTTCAACCCTCTCCCGCAGGGGCGGGAGATGTATATTGACGACTTTAAGCCTGTAATAAAGATCGTCTCTGAATTTTCCCTCGGACAGCTCTTTTTCAAGCTCCTTGTTTGTAGCCGCAATGATCCTTACATCAACCTTTATTGCTTCTTTGCCTCCGACCCTTCTTATTTCCTTGTCCTGCAATACCCGTAAAAGTTTCGATTGCATGGGCAGGGGAAGGTCTCCTATCTCGTCAAGGAACAGGGTGCCTCCGTCCGATATTTTAAACAGCCCCTCCTTTCTCGCAACCGCGCCGGTAAAGGCGCCGGCTTCATATCCGAAAAGTTCACTTTCAAAAAGGTTGTCGGGAATGGCCGCGCAATTGATAGCGGTATAAGGCTTCGTTCGTCTCGAACTGTTATAGTGAATGGCCCGGGCCACAAGCTCTTTCCCGGTGCCGCTTTCCCCGCTGATAAGCACAGTCACAGTTGACGGCGCTATTTTTTTCATGATCTCTATGGCCCTCTGCATCTTCGGTGATTTCCCTATTATGCCCTCTATATTAAACTTCTTAAAAAGCTCTTTATGCAGCTGGATATTTTCCTTCAGGAGGCTTGCGCGCTCGACAGCCCGGCGAACATTTAAAAGAAGGGTGTCTTTATCCAGCGGTTTTGTAAGATAGTCAAAGGCACCTTTTTTTACTGCCTCAACGGCTGAAGAAATTGTGCCATGAGCTGTGATGATTATAATCGAAGGTTCAAAAGGTTTTTTAGGGACAGCATCAAGCAGTTCTATGCCGTCCATGCCTTCCATCATGAGATCAGTGAGAATAACGTCTGGATGTATATTTTCTGCGAAGCTCAAGGCTTCCTTGCCGGATGCGGCAGTATGTGTCTCATAACCTTCCGAATCGAGAATTGTTTTCAGTATATCTCTCTGAAGCGGTTCGTCATCAACAATAAGAATCACAGGCATTTCTATTTCTCCTTTACCAGGGGCAACAGGATTGTAAAAATGCTTCCCAAAGTTTTTTTGCGCTCAAACAGCACCTTGCCGCCATGCTCCTCGATGATCTTTTTTGTCAGCGACAGCCCCAAACCAAGCCCTTTGCTCTTTGTAGAAAAGTAGGGTTCAAAAATCTTTGATGTTTGCACTTCGGAGACCCCTGACCCTGTATCATCAATGGAAAGCAAAAACATTGAACTGCTCCTGTCTGTACTTACTGTAATGGTCCCGCCGTCAGGCATTGCCTCAAACGCGTTAATAACAATGTTATATATACAGGTCTTTATAAAGTCCGGGTCCACAAACAGGTCAGGCAATATTTTATATTTCTTTACAATTGAAATATTTCCTTCCCTTGCCTTGGCTGATACAAGTTCAAGCACATCCTCGATTATCCCACCTATATCCGTTTTCCGGATATTCAGTTCAATGGGTTTCCCATACCCGAGAAAACTTTCAGCAAACTTGCTCAAGCGCTGTATTTCACTCTTGATATTAATAACGAGTGATTCAAACTTCTCTACATCATTCGGGTCACAGGGTCTGTAATATTCCCTCATGTGATCTATGGAGAGGCTTATAAAATTTAACGGGTTCTTGATCTCATGTGCAATATTCTGCGCCACCTGTCCGATACCGGCAAGATGCTCTGCCTTTCTGAGCTTTTCCTTGAGTTCACGCTCTTCTTTCAGTTTCTCGATCATATTATTAAAACTTCGGGCGAGCACCCCGATCTCATCCTTTCTTTTTGTATCAAGTTCCTGGTCCAGATTGCCTGCGGCAACCTGTTTTGCTACATCTACAAGCTTATCAATAGGCCTTGTATACCTTGTTGCAAGAAAGACAGCAAGTATAATCCCTATACCGAATATCAGTAAGGCCGCGACTATCCTCCTCATATTGCTTGTATGAAGAAATACTGAAAAATCCTCCGTATTCAGAGTAAGATTGATGTAGCCAAGATGCTTTTCACCGGAAACAACAGGTATCATAACATTATAAACCTGGCCTTCCCCTGTCACAGGCTGTCCGATATCTGCCTTGACCATCAGGGTCTTCTGGCTTCTTGTTATCCATTTCCCAACGTCTTTTGAATTTGTGCTGGCGACTATCTTGTTTGTAGTGTTGATGATCTGGATCTCCTTAACCCCTTTTGTGTTAAGCTTCTTCAGGTAATTTTCGAGGCGTTTCTCTGACAGTCCGCCTTTTGTGACCTCTTCCAGTCCTATCTGTATCGATTTAGTAAGCGCTGAAGTCTGACGCTCGAATTCATTATAGAGGACCTTTTCTGTCTGATAATAAAGGAAGATAAGTATCGAGACGAGGCTCAGGCTCAAAAAAAGCATCATAGCTACAAGCCTCTTGTTTAATGTAGGCCTCAGCAGATAGTCTTTGATTCTGCGCATATTCATATTTGGTTAGTTATATTTAAATGAAATGGCCTGTAATAAATCAAGTATATTAAAAATAATGGTTCTTCCAACATTCCTGTGGGTACATAGTGAGAGTTTGTTTATAAACTCAACCTTAAGACGTCATTCCCGAGGCCTTTATCGGGAATCCAGTTCCTTTGAATTCTGGATTCCCGCTCAACGGACTGCGGGAATGACAGCGCTTATCCACACAATTCCCGTAAGAAGTAAAATTAAAAACATACATACAGAAACATTATCTGGTAAAATAGCGTAATACCAAAAAAGGGTTTTAAAAGAATGATTAAATTTTTCTCTGTTGTTCTTGCAATGTCTTTCCTGTCAGGCTGTACACAGGTTAAAAATACGCTTTTTACACCATCAGAGATCGATAGATATTGTCAGAACATCTTTAAAAATACTGATGAAAACGACGCCTTAAATACCTGTATCCGGCAGGAACGTGATGCAAAAGACAGGCTTTCCGGAATGATTATTCCTCCTGACACGGAGAGGCGCTGTCGCCGGCTTTCCGCATCCACAGGCGGAAGCTATCTGGTGATGTTAACCTGTGTACAAAGAGAAATGCCGGCAAAAAACAGATGAAGCAGTTTACGGCATATAAATTATATTCTCTGAATTTTCCACCAAAGACCAGTAGATGGAGCGGGCGTCTTCTTCACTCATTGTTAAATAGATGGAAATATATGTTCTGCCTTTTATTGAATGCCATATTGTAAGAATAGGACGGGATAAATACCATCCTGCATAATTTGCAAACGAATATAAACCTGAAACAAAGCCTGAAGCCTTTGGCCTTACGGATATAAAAACCCCTTTGCTGAATTCCAGATGGTAGGTCGTCGGCATATCCTTTAGTTCCAGGGCCTCGATATCGAATGCCCCGGGAGCCTTGGGAGTTGTGTTTGTGCTTGTCTCTTCTTCTTTAGCCTTGGTTGGATCTATGGTCACCCTTTTAGGTTCTTTGAATAAGGCGCTCTTTTGAAGCATTAACTGCGGTGATGCATCAACAGGTCCTCCCCAGTATTGAACATTCTCGATCTTCATTTCTTTAAGCACGATCCCTCGTGACTTTAAAAGCACTTCTTTTTCCCCCAGGTCAAAAATAAAATATATGATCGGCTTCTTTGCTAACGCAAGTTCTGATGACAAAAGATCTGTTTTATTTTCAATGCCGGAAATATCCCGAGATATTGCTTGTGAACACAAAAAAACCGCAAGTACCATGGCAAGGAAAAAACAAAAAAGGGTTTTCATATTAAAAGATTATTACCTTTGTGCCAACTGGAATGGTATCATATAATTCCTTCAGATCTTTGTCCCCTACCCTGACACATCCGTGTGTTACGTTGCGGCCCAGAAGCCTTGTATATAAAGTGCCATGAATCATGTAGCCGTCGCCGAGATGAAAAGCATAATCACCGAGCACGTCTTTTTCCATCCTGTCTTTGAAGCTTTTGGGTACGTCCTCACCTTCTTCAATAAAGGCCCAATCCGGCTTGGTCCATACTGGATTTGTCGTTCTTGACTGGACCGAATGTTCGCCTCTTGGGGTGTCAAATATCCATTGCCTGTTACCGGCTGGGTCATTAAGGATACTGCCGCTTCCGGTAGAGACCACGATCTCCTTGATCGTCTGCACTCCCTTCTTAACATAAATCCTGTTCTTTGCGGTATCTATCACAAGATAGGTCCCTTTAGGAGAAAGGGTTGCGATGCGTTTTCTTAAATTAATGGCGCTTGCACGAGAATTTTGCAGCGACTTAGCGCTTTCTTCATTATAAGAAACATTCCCGCGTCTTGAAATATAAAAACCGCAGGCTTCCAGGGCGAGAAAGATACAGAAAATTACAAGTATTGTGATAACTGCTGTTTTCTTCATCAAAATTATAGGTCCTTTATGGTTGTAGATATTACATTATCGTAGTCAATGGCCCCTACGATCGTTACAGGTGTCCCCACATCAATTAAACTGTAAAGTTCATCCAAATACTTGTTATCCATAGCAATGCATCCATACGTCATGCCATCGGTTCCTCCGCCATGTATTTCTATAAGACCGCCTATCCCGGCCCTTGCCGAGATAAGTCCGCTCTTCTTGGCCCTCGTAAATTGTCTTCGGTCCTCATCGTTAGGATAGTTTATAAGCAGTGCTTTATAATAGCGGCTTCTCGGCAGTTTTTTAGTAATAAAATATTTACCTTCAGGAGTTGCAAGATCGCCGGCATGGAGTTTATCATGAAACCCGTTCTTTCCAAGCCCGATAGAATAAGTTTTATATGGAGAGCCTGCTTTATAAAGAACAAGCTTTCTGTCAATCTTGCTGATATAGATTGAAAATATACCTTTTGCTCTTGAGGCCTCGATAGTGTCATCTACCAATACACGCCATTTAGCTATCTGCTCTTTGTTGGCATATCTGTTGAGTACAGGAGATATTGCCTCTGTTGCCGATGCTGTGTATACAGGTATGATCTTAAGTTTTTTTTCTGCCTCCGGATATTTCCCTTTTTCAGCAAGGCGTTGCGCCTCAGCTAACAAGAGTTCCGCACTTATTAATTGTCTCCTTGAAACCCTTCCTTCATTGATAAAAGAGGTCAATTTCTTAAGTGTATCGATCCTGCTCTGAAATAAAACGACCTGACTTGCTATGGCACTCAATTTTACGCGTTTTTGCTCCAGTATGTTATTAAGAAGATCATTGCCGTTTGAGAGGATATCTCTGAACTCTTTCTGGACGGATTCATAATCCCTGAACCATTTAAACCTGCTTTCCTGGATTATAAAATGGTCTTTACCGGTTCTTAAGACTGTCTTGTAAGTCTTGTATTGCTGCGGTGCATAAATGTCTGCACCAGCCCTCCAGATTTCATGTTCCTGCGTTTCCGCAATCTTGATCTCTGGAGGAGCTGGTGCAGTATTACATCCGTTGAGAATGCCCAAGCACACAAGAAGAAACGTACTTATGATGCCATGAACAAATCGTATCTGCATTCCCTTATTTTTTCTTTGCAATAGCCTCGTTGATCATACCGGCTACTTCATCTGCCTTGGCTTTTGCGCCGTTTGCCTTATCAGTGGCACCTATATAGTCTTCACTGTCGATCATGCCCTGTGCTTCTGTCAATGCTGCTTCAAGACCTGCAACATCTGCACGCATAGCTTCAATATCTGCCTTTGTGCCTTTTCCTTTCGGCGCTTTGGCTAACAATGCCTTTGCATCACTTACGGCGGTCTTGGCGGCATCAAGAGCAGCAATAGCATCATTCTTGGCTTTCTCTTTTCTTGCCGGAATTTCAGCCTTCAGAGCATCTGCGCTGGCTTTTACCTTAGCAAGGATCTCTTTTGCCTTATCGTAGTTCTTGAAGAATTTTCCGTCCTGAACCTTGATTTCATCATTTGCTGAAGTCAACTCATCGTTCAGAGCCTTTACCTCATCTTTCGCATATTTTTCTCCGCCATCCGCGATTACGGCATCAATAGCTGCCTTGGAATCGTTCATCTCCTGTGTAGGCTGTTTTGCACAGGATGTAAGTACAACAAGCATAGCCAAAACTAGTGTTAATGAAATTAACAGTTTTTTCATGTGTTGTCCTCCTTTCTCATAGGTTGATTTTTAATACCAATGGTATCGGAGGTGTATTAAGCAATTTAGATGCCATATGTAACTTATTGTAAAATAATGAATTGAAAAACATCAATAATCCTTAAAAGAGAAACCATTCCTTATTTAAGGAAGAGTTCCAGATAGTGTTTCATCAAAATAAGCCGGCTTGTATATATCATATGACGGTTCTTTATATGATTGAACAATTATGTTTTTAAAATCTCCCTCTATATCAATTATAAACCTTTCTTTTCTTTTTTTGTAGAAGTTGATTTTGTGCTTCATATACATCTTGAAATTCAGGAAAAAGTATACCTCAAAGCTACCGCCTCCTAATGCTATAAGTATAATAAGTTTCTTTATTCCTGCGATTTCAGGCAAAGTGCTCATGTTAAGTTTCAGAATAACCACAACAACGATAGCGAGGACAGCTACGATCACCTTCGAAATATTGAAGAACTTTCTCTCAATCTCCGACATCTCGATCGATTCAACGTAATCAAATAGTCTGCCTGCTTTTTCCTTGAAAGTGTCCCATTCACATGCTTTGGCATAATATAGAAGTGAATTTCTATACTGTTCCACTTCTGCATTGAATCTCTTATTCAACTCTTCTTTCATCGATGCTTTCCGTAAAATATCTTGTTTGTCTCTTGAATTTTATATCGGAATTATTCGGAAAATACTTAAGTGTTTTCAGTAAGGTTCTTTATTTGTCTGTATGGTCTTTTAAGTGTATCTTGGAGTAAATTAAATCATGATGATCCTTAAGGTTAAGAAACAGAAGACAGGCCCTATTATAAACCGGCATCCATGGGTTTTTTCCAGGGCTTTAGAAAGCATCCCTGAAGATCTGGAGTCCGGAACCTCTGTTAAATTAACAGATGAGAGAGGTGCATTCCTCGCAAGCGGATATTTCAATTCCTATTCCCAGATAGCAGTCCGTATATGGGGATATGATGAACATGAAAAGATTGATAAAAACTTTTTCATAAAACGTATCAGGAACGCTTATGAGATCAGAAAAAGTTATATTGAAAACAAAGGGACTGACTCGTATCGTTTAATAAACGGAGAGAATGATCTGCTGCCGGGGTTGATCGTTGACAAATACAGCAATTACCTCGTGATGCAATGCCATACACGCGGTATCGAAATATGGAAGAATATTATCCTCGAAGCCCTTATCGAAACATTTAAACCCGGCGGTATTTATGAAAAATCCGAGATCCCCTCAAGAAAGATCGAGGGTCTGGGAGATCGGTCCGGGCTGTTATACGGAGATATCCCTGACTTGATAACAATCAGGGAAAACGGTTTCAAGTTCCTGATTGATGTTAAACAGGGTCAGAAAACAGGATTTTATCTCGACCAGCGCGACAAACGGCAGGCGCTGTTGAAGTATGTTCAGAACAAATCAGTCCTGAACTGCTTCTCATATACAGGAGGATTTTCAGTGTATGCACTTGCAGGCGGGGCTAAGAAAGTTACAAGTGTTGATATGTCCGGCTCTGCACTGGAATTGGCAAAGGAAAACATTAAATTGAACAACCTCGATATCAGTAAGTGTGAATTCGTCCGTGATGATGTGAAAAAATATTTAAAAAATGTCTCTCATGAAAGATTCGACCTGATCATTCTGGATCCGCCTGCCTTTATAAAGGACCGGAGGAAAAAGAATGAGGGCCTGGCCGGCTACAAAAATATTAATATTATGGCGCTGAAGGTATTGCCTGAAAATGGAATTCTCCTGACCTGTTCCTGTTCCGCGCACCTGTCTCTGCAGGATTTCCGCTACCTGCTGGTGGAAGCGGGTGGAAAGGTAAGAAAGTCCCTGCGGTTTCTCGAAACCTATCTCCATGGGATCGACCATCCCGAACTGGCCCCTTTTACTGAAGGAGAGTATTTGAAATGTTTTATTATTACAGTATGATAATACTAAAACTTAACCTTTGGCGCCGCTTTCTCTGCCTCAGGCACCTCATAGTATTCTGCACTTGATACCCCTGCGAATCCGGCAAAGAACCTCCCGAATACCGTCCTTATGTAAGTATTCAGCAGCTGTACAGCCTCGTTGTACCTCATCCTCTCGACAGAGATCCTGTTCTCTGTCCCTTCAAGGCTGTCCTGGAGTTTCAGAAACGATTCGTTAGCCTTGAGTTGAGGATAATTCTCCTGCAATAAAAGCAGCCGGGACAGAACTCCTTCAAGCTGTCCGGACGCCTGTATCTTATCTTTCACAGTATTTGCCTGAAAGTACTTGGTCCTTGCTTCAGCAATAAATTCAAACAGTTCTTTTTCATGAGATGCATACCCCTTAACTGCCTCAACAAGATTAGGGATAAGGTCATATCTCCTCTTCAATTGGTTATCGACCTGTGCCCACTGAGACTTTACCTGTTCATCCATAGCTATAACATTGTTATATCCTGTGATCACCCATTTCCCGATGACAAATCCAATAACTGCTAAAATACCCAATACTATCAGTGTAATTTTCAATGCTTTTGACATGTAACTACCTCCTTAGATGCATTTTCACTTTATAAATTCTTGGCCGGTTTAAACAGAATTTTAAACCAACAAAGATTAAAAATCAAAATTAAAATATCAAAATGACAAATTATAATTTAAATATTTATTTGGGCAAAGATTATTTAAATATAATTCTTTCATTTTATACCATATCTTTGATTTTCTATTTTTATTTTTTGATCTTTATTTTCACCAGCTCCCTGAAGCTCCACCACCACCGAAACCACCGCCTCCGAAACTGCCTCCACCTCCGCCAAAGCCGCTGCCTCCGCTCCAGCCTCTCCTCCCACCACCCATCATATTCGCCATTAATAGAAGAAGCAGGAGGCGCGGATGTTTTATGAACATATATATCAAACCTATAAAGAAAAGTATACCTAAAATACCGCTGAACAATGTAGGTTTCTTACCTCTTACCCCTTGCCCCATACCCCTTACCCCTATTTGTGGCATACCGGTTATTTCAACACCTGCATCAGAAGCAATAATATTACTGACAGCCACTGCCCCCGCAAATATCCCTGTTGAATAATCCCCCTGTTTGAAATACGGTACAAGATATTCTCTTCCGATACTGCCCGCAAGACTGTCCGGCAGTATGCCTTCAAGGCCGTATCCGACCTCAAACCTGTACTTTCGGTCCTGAAACGCGACGAGCAGAAGCACCCCGTTGTCTTTGCCTTTCTGCCCCAGTTTCCATTTATTATGAGCTATATTGATCGACAGTTCATCGATTGAACCACCTTCAAGGTCCTTGATCGTCAAGACTACAAACTGGGCAGTGGTCTTCTGTTCAAGCTCAAGGAGATATCCGTTCATTTTAGCTTCAACATCATCATTTATAATCCCTGCAAGGTCGACCACATGGTTATAAGGTGTATTCGGGATGGCGATCTCTGCGAACGCAGCAGAATATACTGAAAAGATAAACAGCAGAAAAATAAAAAATATTGCCTTTAAAAAAGAGTCGAGAGTTTTGGAGTTAAGAGTTAAGGAGTTAGAAAGACAAGCATTGCGTTTAGACAATAATTTAAATATTCTGTCGATCATAGAAATCCTGAAACAGTCTTTCATGTTACTCCTTAATCTCATCCACTATCTTTCCCAGCTTTTCAGTAGCATTGTAGTAATCTTCAAATATGGTATTAAGCTCCTCAATAGCAGGTTTGCTCTTAATATGTTTCATGGCCAGAACTTTAGCAAAAATATCAGCATTTATCCCTGCCGATCCAGATAATGAACTGATCACGTCACTCTGACCTACAGGAGGCTGCTTTCCAAGTAAGGTAATTATCCCGCGGAAAAGGGGGATATAACCTGTAATGGATCTTGCAAAGCTTTCTGCCAGTACCTTCCTGTCTCCGAGAGAAGACAGGTATCCCTGCCTTAACCAGATAAGTTTGGTTTTCAACTCCCTTTCGCACTGATGCCGCAGGTCCATCCTGTTTATTTCTATGTCCCTGAAGATATCATCGCCGTATACCGTCGAATGAATATATTTAAAATTCAGGAACTCGATCGGAAAGACATCGAGAGATGTTCTTACATAATCCGGGGTCATAATTAACGGTGCGGCAACCTTATGCTTCCCATATTTCTTTCCGAGCGGCGCCAACATTTCAAGGAACTTCAGGTCCATCTCTTTTAGCATGACAATGGAATTGACATCTGATCTTTCCTCATGAAAATCTTCAGTGATGGCAGTGCCCGTTATGTAGATAGAATGTATCCGTTCCCGATATGAACTTAATACCTCATTTAAAAAAGAGCCTATCCTCTTTGCTGCAGCAGGTTTTAATTTTTCGAGTAAAATAGTCATTTCTTAGCCCTCCGAAAATTAGAAAATAATTAATAATTACTAATTCGTAATTATTAATTCGTAAACAGTGCCTGCTGGTTACTAAACAATAACATATAAGGTATTTTATTGTTCAAGCTTCTGCGCCTTGACGGAGAGGTAATATGCGGCCATCAGGATTATGATCACCACCGCACCTAAACCGATCTCATACAGTTTTTCTACAGGGGTATGCTCCATCAAGGATGTTTTGGCCTCGATCAGGAGTATTCTCCTTATTGCAGCTATGATCCCTATTGCGAGGAAAGGGCCTAATGAAAACTGCTGTTTCTTTAAAAATCTGATAACGGTCCAAAGCAGTTCGAGAATAATAAGAGACAGCAGCACGTCATTTACAAGTGCTATCATAGTAGAAGGTGACGGATCCAGTATGTTAAGGGATGCATAGAACAGGATAAACCCGCATGCAAAAAGAAGAAGCAACGCCGCTATAACATGGAATACAATGTCTACTTTTACAAGGAATTTCCTGAATATTTCGGTAAGCTCCAACTTGCTCTTTTCCATAATTAGGTCTTGATCGTCTGACATTATGTTAAAATTACAATACAATTATCCCAATATGTGATAAAAAATTCAATATACTATACTTTAAAAAGAGAAATTCGTTTGGATAAAGCCCGTAATAACCAGAAGGAAGCATTATGAAAAAGGTCCTATTAATAATTTCTGCTGTTGCATTAATTACAATTACTGCTTTTGCTGTATTCATCAAAATCTATGTAACACCCGGGAGGATCAAGACATTTCTTCTTCCTTATGCAGAAGAAACACTGAACCGGAAAATAACTGTCGGTGAAATAAAAATAAACCTGCTGAAAGGCATAGATGTAAAAGACTTTACGATTAAGGAACCTGATGAAAAGACAGACTTTGTGAAATGCAGGGATTTTATCCTCAAGTTTCAGATCCTGCCGCTTCTTTCCAGAAAGGTTGTGATTGACGAACTGACATTTCTGTCTCCCGAAATAAGAATTGCACGTGATAGTAAGGGCAGATTTAATTTTGAAGGCCTCGGAAAGAAAGAGGCGCATGAAGAGGTAAAAAAAGAAGTGCATGCCTCTAAGACTAAAGAACTCCCCATCTCTCTGTTAGTGAATAATATAATTGTTAAGGACTCAAGATTTTCTTTTGTCGATGCAACAGGGACCCTGCCTGATATGAAAGGGACTTTTGCTGTCAACGCCGGAATTAAAAGTGCAGACGGTTCTTTATTGTCATCCAAAGGAAATATGGAGCTGAGACTTGATGAGGTCATTATGCAAAGTCCTTCAAAAAAACAGATCAAAGATATAAATGCTGTTCTCGAATATTCTGCCAATATAAGCCTTGCAACAGGCAGCATACACATAGATAAAGCAGACCTGAAAATTCAGGGGATGCCTGTATCGCTGACAGGGGATGTCAAAAACTTCAGTAAAGACCCGGAGATCGATATTGCCGTTTCTGTGCCAAAGACAAGATCCGCTGACCTGCAGAAATTAATTGCCTCTTTTGCCGATATAAAAGGACTGATGCTGTCAGGTAATTTCTCGGCTGATTTAAAATTATCCGGGATTCCCCCAAAGACTGATTCATTAAAATCAAACGGAGAGATAAAGATAGACAATGTAAAATACCAGGGCCTGACCATGACTGACTTTTACACAAAATATATGCTTAAAAACAATAAATTTGAGATCATCAAAACGACCGCCTTTGCCGGAAAAGGCAAATTTAATGTAAATAGTATTGTGGACCTTTCAAAGCCGGGATATACTTACAGCCTTACCGTCAGCATTGACTCTCTGCATACGGATGAAGTTGTAACTTCTTTTTTCCCAAAGGCAAAAGACAGTGTATTCGGTCTCCTTTCCGCCAATCTTAAATTAAACGGCGCAGGGACCAAACCTGAGAGGGTAAAAAATAACCTTGCGGCTGACGGTGACTTCAATATAAAGGACGGAACGATAACGAACGCCAAAATAACAGACAATCTGTCACGGTTTCTCAATATCGACGAACTGAAGACAATAAACCTGAGGCAGGCCAGGGGGACTATAAAAATAAGAGACCGCCATGCGCGCCTTGACAGTGTCTTTACCTCTGATGATATCGCTATGAACCCTTCAGGTGACATCGGCCTTGATGAGACCCTGGACCTCGCTTTTGATCTGAAGCTTTCACCCCGTCTTACTAAAAAGACACTGGATAAAAATATCACAAAATATATAAAGAATGAAGAAGGCTGGAGTGTGGTCCCCCTCAAGGTCTCAGGTACCCTTTCAGATCCGTCTTACAATGTCGATGTTGCAAAAGCAGGCAAAAAGGTCATTGAAAAAGAAATCGAGAAATTCCTCGATAAGTTATTTAAAAATAAATAACCGATCAAAGCAATAAAACAGTTTTATTTGTTCTATTAGTTCTATTCGTTGCAACCAACGAAACTAATTGAACCAATTCAACAGTTTTCAACCAATCAAACCTCTTACCCCCTTTCGTTTATTCCCATCAGGAGTCCCCCCAGAAATAAGGTCTTGCCGAAGATACGTTACTCATCCTTGATCCAAGTGACATTAGGAAGAAGTATGAGTATCTTGCGATGGTGCATGACGGCAGCGAGGGTGAACTTGGCAGCTGATATTGGACGTGCAATGTCGTAGCAACGGAGGTGGATGGCAGTAAGATCGTGCCGCTGGTAGGGCGGCTGTATTCGGCGGAGGCGCCTGAATTTATCAGTGAAAACCATGAGATTTTAACGGTAGTGGATAAGGTTCTGCCGCTTGAGAATATTGGAGATGATGTTATCAGGATTTGCAAGTGATAGAAAAATACTTTGATTCTATCCAAAATTAGTTAAAAATAGTAATGCTGTGCACATGTTGTTAGTTCCATAAATAGACATTTCCCCGCTATAAGTATTATCATTAAGAATAAAATTACCGGTCAGGAATCAGGATAATATTCAAGTCAGTACTATATGATAGGACAGAGAAAATAACAGGGTTTATGTGAGACTTGAATAATTACCCGGTTTGGTCAGGAATTAATGAGTGATAACGCCAAACATGAAAAGGTAAAAAAGCCGGCTTCCCCGCAAGAAGATATAAAGGGAAACATTGTTAACAGGTTAAGTGATTTAATCACCATTCATGATCGCGACTTCAATATAATATATGCAAACGAAGCAGCCAGGAGAGTTCTTGGCTTACCCTCTTTAAACGGCAAAAAATTAAAATGCTTTAAGTTTTACCATGGAGAAGACTGCCCGCCAACAGAATGTCCAAGCTGTAACTGCATAAAAACAGGCAAGCCTGTTGTTGTAGAAAGATTCGAACCGTATTTAAATATATTTGTTGAAATACAGGCAATACCACAATTTGACAGCAGCAATAATCAGGTTGGAATAATTCATATATTCAGAGATATTACCAGGCACAAACTGCTTGAAGAAGAATTAGATAAACACCGCACCGAGCTTATGAAACTTGTTGAAGACCGCACAGAGGAACTTAGCCTCTCAAACGAAGTTCTCAGGCAGGAAATATTAGACAGAAAGCTGGCAGAACATGCTCTCAAGATATCAGAGCGTAAATATCGCAGTCTGTACAACCATGCTCCTGACATGTATCATTCTTTAAATAAGAGCAAGATAATTATAGACTGTAATGAGACCGAAGCGAGAATGCTCGGTTATACAAAAGAAGAAATAATCGGAAGACCTCTTACGGATTTTTTCACGGCAGAATCTAAAAAACTGATTGAAAAAGATTTCCCCCGGTTAAAAAAGGAAAAGGTCCTGAGAAATATCGAGAGGACGTTTGTAAGAAAAGATGGCGCTACATTCCCTGCTATTGTAAATGTATATGCTGAATTTGACAGTGAAGGGGAAATATTCGAAATAAGAGCTATAGCAAGGGATATTTCTGATATTAAGAAGTTGCAGGATAGAGAGATAAAACTTCTTAAAGAATTAAAAACCATCTTCGAAAATTTCCCCGTTGGTATTATATATCTCGACAAGGATTTTAAAATTATCCGCATGAATAAATATTTCAGCGATTTTGCCGGGATAAGTGAAATGGATCTTGCAGGAAAGCTTTGTTATGAAACGGTTGGGGAATATGTAAATGATCCTACCAGGAAAGGGCATGAAAAAATCTGCAGTTTTTGCAAGAAAGACATATGTTTCAACAATAAAATAACTACTATTATTGAAAGACCTTTTATTAATAAATTTATCAGGGTTACAACAATTCCTGAGCTTGATGTAAACGGGGAGATTACAACCTTTATGGAAGTAGTTGAGGATATTACGGATCGAAAGCTGGCCGAGACCGAGGCTATCCGGGCAGGGCACCTTGCATCTCTTGGCGAGCTGGCAGCAGGCGTGGCACATGAAATAAACAACCCTATCAACGGTATTATTAATTATGCACAGATACTCGCAAATAAGAACCAGCCGGAAAGCAAAGAATATGATATCTCAAATCGTATTATAAAAGAAGGCAACCGCATTGCTGCTATTGTCAGCAACCTTCTCTCATTTGCCCGGGGCAACAAGGAAGAGATGCGCCCTGTGCACATTAATGAAATCATGTCTGATTCACTCGCCCTGACAAACACGCAATTGACAAGAGATAGTATAAATCTGCAAATAAACATTCCGGTGGATTTGCCGGCAATTACAGTCATACCGGGACATATTGAGCAGGTATTCCTGAATATTATAAGCAATGCGCGTTATGCACTTAATGAAAAATACTCCGGAATACATGAAGATAAAATACTTAAAATAACGGGGGAACAGGTAACGGTTGAGGATTTATCTTATATACGCATAACTTTCTTTGACCAGGGGGCAGGAATATTTCCAGAGAACATAAATAAGGTTATGAATCCCTTCTTCTCTACCAAACCGGCCAATATCGGGACAGGTCTTGGTTTGAGCATAAGTCATGCAATTGTCACCAATCATGGGGGCAAGATAATGATTAAGAGCGTAACGGGAGAATTTACCATGGTAACTATCGAACTTCCGGTCAAGGGGAAGGGTAAATGAGACAGAGTCTTATAGATAACGCAATAAATACTTTTACATCATGAAAGCAAATATACTCATAATTGATGACGAAGAGAGCATCCGGTTCACATTCGAAAATTTCCTTTCCAATGAGGGGTATTCTGTATCTACAGCCAGGGATTATGATGAAGCCATATCGAGGCTTTCTGAAGCTGATTTTGATGTTGTTTTTACAGATATTATTCTGGGGAACAGGACAGGAATCGATATTCTCAAAGAAATAAAGAAAATTAAAAATAACTGCCCTGTAATAATGGTTACCGGCTATCCTAATGTTGAAACTGCATCTGAAGCAGTCAGAATGGGCGCTTTTGACTATATTCCAAAGCCGGTGCGGCAGTCAGAGCTTATCCATGTTGCACATTTGGCGTTACAGCACAAACTTATTAATGATGAAAACGAAAAATACCGCCTGAATCTTGAAGCGATCTTCAGGAGCGTGAAGGATGCCATTGTTACCGTGGATAAGGATATGCTGGTTGTTGAAGTCAATGGTTCGGCACAAAATATTTGCGGCATTAACCGTGACCAGATAGGTCAAGCGTTTAATGCATTACCGACCGTCTGCACAGGGAAATGCCTCGAGGCCCTGAAAAAAACAATTACTTCAAGGAAAGGTGTTGAATTGCAGCGTACAGAATGTCATTGTAACGGGCAAGTTAGACAGGTGGTCACAATAAATACTTCCCCCCTTATAGCAGGAAGCGGTGAATTTTCAGGTGCGGTGCTAGTTGTAAGAGATGAAACCCTTCTAAACAATCTTGAACGTGATCTCAAAGAACGTCAGCATTTTCATAACATTGTCGGGCAAAACAGCAATATGCAAAAAATCTATGCAATTATTGAAGACCTTGCTGATGTTGAGACTACGGTATTAATTACAGGTGAAAGCGGGACCGGCAAGGAACTCATTGCAGAGGCTATACATTATACAGGAAAGCGCAGCAGCAATCCTCTCGTGAAGGTAAATTGTTCGGCATTGTCCGAAACCCTCCTTGAAAGTGAACTTTTCGGACATGTCAAAGGGGCCTTTACCGGAGCAGACATGGAAAAAACAGGGAGATTTCAGAGGGCGGACAAAGGGACTATTTTCCTTGATGAGATAGGTGATGTTTCCCCAAGAATGCAATTGAGGCTACTGAGAGTACTTCAGGAAAAAATTATTGAGCGTGTAGGAGATTCAACCCCGATAAAAGTTGATGTACGCGTCATTGCAGCTACCAATCAGGACCTTGCGAAAAAAGTCAAAATGGGCCAGTTCAGAAAAGACCTGTATTACCGTTTGAAAGTTATGGAGTTATCGCTGCCTTCTCTCAGAGAACGAAAAGATGACATACCTTTTTTAGTGAGCCATTGTCTTAAGAAATTAAATAAAAAACTGAATAAGAACATAGATGCTGTATCAGGAGATGTGCAAAAGATATTTATGGATCATTCCTGGCCGGGTAACATCAGGGAGTTGGAAAACACACTTGAACATGCCTTTATAGTCTGCCATCATAGCACTATTACATTAGACCATCTGCCGCAAAATTTAAGGGACTTTTACGATAAGAAAGCTCCTGTTCCTTCGGATGAAGGGACGATCGGACAGAAAGCCATTCTGGAGGCGCTCGAAAGAACCGGTTGGAATAAATCCAAAGCAGCGCGTCTCCTCGGTATAAATGTAAGAACGATTTACAGAAAGCTCGAAAAATTTAACACAGAAAAATCAGAATAAAAAAACCTCCCCCCGGTAATAATTGTGACATGTCATGCAAGCATGTCTGTCATAACATTATGACATGTCGTGATTTGTCCTGAATCGTTGAACACTAAAAATTCATATAAACATTGAACTTTCTCTGCATTTTGCTTTTACCTTTTCTCTGGCATGCTTCTTGTTATTAGATACTTATTCTGATTTCTCAGATACGTTTAATATTTCTTTCAATAAATTTTCTTACGCTGAAATTTTAGTCTCAAAGAAGGTGTTTATGAAGACCGTGACTAATATGGAGAACAAATGTCCACAACTGGTGGAATGGTCAGGCGGGATTATATTGATGTGCAAAGAAGGTAATATCGCCCATGTACCTAATCTTTCTGAAATTAACTCATATTGTAGAACTAAAACTTATAGCAAATGCCATTTTTATATGCAGTCAAATAATTTTACGCCTGCAGTAAAAAAAGTGAGCAACAATATTAATAAAAAAATATGAGATTTGCAATAAATGAAGATATTTTAAAAAAAGCAGAGAAATGCAGAAGTAATTTTTCCTGTTTATCAGGCAGAAATGATTGTCTCTGCGAAATAGAAGATTATGCTGGAGAAAACATACATTTTATAAAACCCCGAAATTCAGAGCACGTATGCAACTATAAAATGGGGTTTGGATTTTCATATATTTGTAATTGTCCCGTAAGGAAAGCGGTATACGACCAATATAGGGTTTGATTGATTTAATTTTAAAGAAATAGAGCGAGGTAAATGAAGTGTCAGATAAAAAAAGAAATGAAATTTGTCAGTTTGTACAAAATCCTTTTTTTGACTGTTACTGTTTTAATCTCACCAGTCAATACATAAATTCGGCGATATATTACTGCGGCAACCATTTCAATGCCTGTGAAATATATAAAAAAAATATCTCAATAAATAAACGATAAAAGTAAAAATAAGAAAATAATTTCTCAATATGTAGCATGACGTTTTTTTTATTATTGAACAGGCAATCAGATACTGTAAGCCGAAATGACTAAATTCAGGCAATTATTTGCCAGGTTAACAGGAGGGCAGGTACAAGGTGGATTTTACATTTGAACAGGCAGGCTTATTTTACCTCGGTTCGCATGAAGAATCCTTTAATTTTGACAGACGTGCCTCAAAACTATTTATCAGATATGATCAAAAATAAAAATGATAAAGGATTAATTTCTAATGCCTACACAGACGATACAACAAAAGTCGTATAGAATTAGTATGTCAAGGGTAAAAAAGACAAGAGCTATAAAGAACCTTGCAGAGGCAATTATTCTTCAGTCTATGGAAGATATATGGGTCCATGCGTATAAAAATGAAAGCAGGGATTTTTTCAGCGGGAAAGGTTTTAAAATCTGTTCAGAAATTGCGGGATTAGATGCCATAAAACAGTTTAAAGTCTTAAATCTATTAGGAGGAAAGAGCAATGGAAGGCACATTAGAGTACATTGAGCGCCAGGATAACAAGTATCTTGAAGCAGTAACAGAAGAATTAGACAGCATTACTCAGGAAGTCAGAGTTTTTTCCCCGTCAACATATTACGCACAGGATGATCCGATCAAAATTTATCTCCGTGAAATGGAGTCGATCTCACTTATTAACAAACAGGGCGAGGTTGTGATCGCTAAGAGGATCGAAGAGGGGAAAAGGATCATGTCGCAAATTGTTTTTGCCGCACCTTTTGCAGCAAAGCAGATATTGTATCTGTTAAAAGAGAATAAAATATCCATAAGCAGTATCTGTGCAATCGAAAAGGATGCAACAGATAAAGAAAAAAAATATTCTCATGAAAGGCTTCTTGTCAATATTAAGGCATTAAATTCTCTTTTTCAGAGGCTGAGTTCATATCTTGTAAAAATTGACAATAATAAACTGAACTCCGGAGAAAAAGAGTTAATCATTGCAAAGGCTTCTAAAATGAAGCTGAAAATCATTGATAACTTAAACAACATAAATTTGAGAGAAGGAATAATTAAAAGTTTTTATGCCCAGTTTAAAAAATTGGCGTCCCTTCATGAAAACATAAGCAGCGAAATCAACGGTATCTTATTAAAACTCGACACAACGGAAGACAAATTAAGAAGTAAGAACACAAGAAGGGCTTTTACATCTTCAGGCATAAAAAATGAAGAAATCATAACGCAATATAATAACTATAAGAGACTCAAATCTGAAATAAGCTTAATAGAGTCGGAACTCGGTCTTAAACAAGAAGAATTAAAGAGAACTTTAAAACTTTTTCAGGACAGTGAAAGTAAGGTTATCCAGGCAAGAAAGATGCTTACAGAAGCAAATCTGAGACTGGTAGTCAGCGTCGCGAGGAAATACATCGGCAGAGGTCTTGGCATGCTTGATCTTATTCAGGAAGGCAATATCGGTTTAATGAGGGCGGTCGATAAATTCGATTATAGAAGAGGATATAAATTCAGCACGTATGCAACTTGGTGGATAAGGCAGGCCATAACACGCGCCCTTGCAGATCAGGCCAGGACTATAAGGCTTCCTGTCCATATGATCGAGACTATTAACAGGCTGACCCGGGTTTCCAAATATCTTGTTCAGGAACTCGGCAGGGAGCCGAAGGCAGAAGAGATAGCAAAAAGAATGAAGCTCCCGGTCGAGAAGGTTCGGGAAGTAATGAAAATATGCAAAGAGCCGATCTCAATGGAGACACCGGTAGGAAGCGACGAAGACAGCCATCTGGAGGATTTCATAGAGGATAAGGCTTCTCTTATCCCTCTTGACAGTGTTATTCAGCATGAATTAAAGGAGCAGGTCAGAAAAGCCATAAACACCCTTACCCAAAAAGAAGCCGAGATCATAGAAAAACGTTTTGGTATTGTAGATGGCGTCTCGCAAACGCTTGAAGAGGTTGGCAAACAGTTCAGAGTTACGCGAGAGAGAATACGGCAGTTGGAGGTAAAAGCCCTCAGAAAGCTCAGGCATCCCGCAAGAAGCCAGTCGTTGAAGCTTTTTCTGGAGAGGGTGTGAGTTAATAATACCCCAGCAAAACTATTTGCCGAGTTTATCATAACGGAGTCAAGGGAGGGAATTCCCGTGACTCCGTTTTTTATTTTTTAAAATCTTTCCCTCTCCCTTGCACCCTTTCATAATGAACATTATAATTAATACATTATGGATGTAATCACAACGCATATAAATGCCGATTTTGATGCGCTTGCGTCAATGGTTGCGGCAAGGAAATATTATCCTGACGCAGTCCTTGTATTCCCCGGCTCGCAGGAGAAAAGCGTGCGTGATTTTCTGTCTACGTCGCACATAACTTTGGAGTTCAAAAAAATTAAGGACTTAAACTTTCAGGATATCACACGCTTAATACTTGTTGACGTTAAGAGTCCTGACAGGATTGGAAAATTTTCTGAAATATTGAATAAAGCGGGATTGGTAATCCACATATATGATCATCATCCGTTTTCAGAAAAGGATATCAGAGGGCAAAAGGAAATTATAGAGACTGCCGGAGCGACAACTACAATATTTACGGAGATGCTGCGTAATGACAAGATATTAATTTCCCATGTTGAAGCCACAATACTTATGCTTGGAATCTATGAAGAGACAGGTTCTCTTATTTTTCCATCCACAACGGTACGGGACATAACAGCCGCGGCATATCTCCTTAAAAAAGGCGCAAATTTGAATATAGTTTCAAGCTTTATAACAAAAGCGCTTAATCCTGAAGAGCTTGACCTCATGAATGAACTGGTACATTTCTCTAATGATTATGTTATTAACGATATAAGGATCAAAATAGCCAAGGCTTCAAGAGACAGATATATCGGGGACATTGCTTTCCTGGCTCACAAAATTCGTGACATGGAAGATGTGGACGTAGTTTTTCTGCTTGTATCAATGGAAGACAGGTTACAGATAATTGCAAGAAGCCACATGCCCGAAGTTGATGTTTCGGAAATATTGCTGCCATTGGGAGGAGGCGGTCATCCTCAGGCGTCTTCTGCAACTGTAAGGAACATGTCGCTTGAGGAAGCAGAAAATGAGATCATAACTGTTTTGAAAAAGAAGATACATCCAACAAGAACGGCAAAGGATATAATGACAAGTCCGGTAAAGACCATCACATGGAACAGTACAATATCAACAGCGGGAAAATACTTGACAAGATATGAAGTAAATGTCCTGCCGGTTATCAAACAGAATGCTTATTACGGGCTCATAACCAGAGAGGAAGTGGAAAAGGCATTGTTTCATGGTTTTGGCAAAAGCAGGATTATAGAATTCTGTACAACTGATGCCTTGACGGCAACGCCTTCTACGCCTGTGAACGTGATTGAATCATCGATGATAGAACAAAACCAGAGGTTTATGCCCGTGCTTGAAAACAGTCAGATAGCAGGTGCAATAACCAGGACCGACCTGCTGAGGTCGATGTATGAAAGCCTTCTCAGGAAAGACAGGATAATCACACATGAAAGGTTAACCGAAAAACCCTCGATAGGCAAAAATCTTTCATTAATTTTGAAATCCAAATTCCCTTCAAAAATATTCGACATTCTTAAGCTTGCCGGAGTAGTTGCAGATGAATTCGGCTTTCAGGTATATATTGTAGGCGGCTCTGTGCGTGATCTCCTTCGCGGAGAAGCAAATCTTGATATTGATATTGTAGTTGAAGCAGACGGTATCGCATTTGCACATGCTCTCGGGAAAAAACTCAATGCACGGGTTAAAAGCCACAAAAGGTTCGGTACCGCAGTTGTTGTGACTGACGATTTCAAGTTCGACGTCGCGACATCGCGGACGGAATATTACGAATCTCCTGCCGCATTGCCGACAGTGGAAACATCTTCAATTAAAAAAGACTTATACAGGAGAGACTTCACTATAAATACAATGGCAGTAAAACTTAATCCTGACAGGTTCGGACAGCTGTTTGATTTTTTCGGCGGACAGAGGGACATCAAGGAAAAGACTATAAGAATACTTCACAATCTCAGTTTTATAGAGGACCCGACAAGGGCCTTCAGGGCCATAAGGTTTTCGGAACGTTTCGGCTTTAAAATAAGTAAACACACAATAAACTTAATAAAGACTGCTGTGCGGATAAATCTCTTTGACAAGCTCTCAGGAGCAAGAATGTATGATGAACTCAATCTGCTTTTTCTTGAAACAGAACCAATCAGTGCAATTAAGAGGCTGGAGGAGCTTAACCTTCTGCAATTTATTCATCAACATCTGAAAGTAACAAAGATACTTGAAGACACTTTTAAATCCATACAGGAAACATATGCATGGTTCAAACTGCTTTTCTTTGAGGAGGAGATCAATAAATCTCATCTTTTTCTTATGTCGCTTATTGAAGAACTGACGTTGCCGGAAAGGAAAGAAGCCTTACAGAGACTGCAGGTCCCTCCAAAAGCAAGCAGGGGAATACTTGATGGGATTGAACACTCGCAAACAGCGCTTACAAAATTACAGCACGCCTCACAGAAAGAGATTTACTACATTCTTTATCCTCTTAATATTCAAGCTATTCTTTTCACAATGGCAAAAGCGCAGCACAAGGAACAGAAAAAAGCTGTTTCTCTTTTTTTAACAACCTTGAGAAATATCAGACCTGAGCTTAAAGGAGAAGACCTGCAGAAAATGGGATACACCCCCGGGCCGCTTTACAAGAAAATATTTACGGCAATCCTTGATGCAAGGCTTGAAAGACAGGTTAAAAGCCGTGAGGATGAGATCAATTTTGTAAGGGAAAGATTTAAAATTTAAAATTCAGTTAATGATCTTTACCCCCGCATAGCAGCAGCAGAGAGTGTTCTCAATATCATTATTGAAAGACCTTTCCTTCCCGTCTTCAAACATGATCCTTACAAGACAGAATCCGCCTGAAAGCAGTGAGTGTTTTTCTTCAACGACTTCACCAGCGCCCCAGGAAGAATATCTTTCATGATTTACCCTGTCCCCTACTTTAAGATATAACCGTCTGCTCATAATTTATTATAATACAAAAACCGGACATTTCTAAATTGGCTTTGACAATTTTTTCAGGGTCTGCGACATAAAAGTTGGATATTTGCAAAAACGATTAAATTGCCTTATAATCTGTTAGCTGTTAAGCTATCAGATAGGAGGCGATTATGGAA
>JAGVGM010000347.1 GCA_020057065.1 Thermodesulfovibrionia bacterium | reverse complement strand
CGACAAGTGAGTATAATTATATTAAGGGGTTACGTCAATTTTATTTTACAAAAAAGCCTATTTCTGCTACACTCGTTTTGTCGCTTAATAACATTGTTGGCATTGGCCAGAATAAAATATGAAAGGCATATTATGAATATCAACCCAAATGTTCTATCATTAGAAGAGTCGCTGCTTTTATCCGCGTTGGTTTGCGGTGTCACTCCAGAAAATCCGACCATTCATCGCCTGCAATTGTTTTTTTGTGCGAACTTCATCATCGGAAAAGATAATGCCGAGGAAGATTTTCAACGCTGCATTGAGACAGAAGTAAAGAGGAATAACAGCACAAAATGTTGGAAAAGAGCTGATCGTGCTATATATGAATTAACGCCTCAAGGTTATAATCGTTCAAAGCAGTTATTTCCTGATATCAGCCCGCGGTTCTCACCGGCTGATGATATAGAGCAAGTAAGGTACAAACTTATTGGTAGATACAATAATGAAGACCTAATTTTTGAAAGACATGGCAGAAAAGTTAAGGCAAGAATTGGGAATGAATACTTCACAAATATGGAAGACGCTTGTCTCCACTTAGGGTTTCCGACGGAAGATAGGTCAGCTGCGCGTATCCTTTACAATTTGGCAGTAAGAAGTAAATTTAAGGTGGCTTAACAAATTCATCCAGCCGACCCCGAATAGCCGTCTTTCTTTTTCATTCCAGCGTCTGCGGTGAAATCGGCTGATAGTTGGCAGGGAAAGGTTAATCGATGCCAGAAATTTGCAGGTTTTTCGGAATTATCATTAGAATGTTCTTTGATGAGCATGACCCCCCACATTTCCATGCCGAATATCAGGGGAATAAAGCAGTTTTTGATTTCAATGGCAACATTATGAAAGGAAGCATGAAATCGAAGACAGCCACAAGACTCGTGAGAGAGTGGATAGACCTGCGTCTCAACGAACTTGAGGAGGATTGGGAGCTGGCAAGGGCTGGTAAAGAAATAAAGAAAATTGCACCCTTAGAATGAGGTGAACTATGTGGAATATGAATGATGTGATAAAGATCGAATACAAGGGAGGTTTTGTCTATCATGTTGTTTTTGATGACGGGAAAATCGGTGACATAGACTTCTCAGAGTACGTCGGGAGGGGTCCTGTCTTTGAACCTCTGCGAGATACGGCATTTTTCAAGAAAGCAACAGTAGAGGGCGGAACTATTGCTTGGCCAAATGGTGCTGATATTGCTCCCGAAACGCTTTACGAAAAAATAACCTGCCAACAATTCGCTCCACCGGATGCGCAAAAAGCCGCGCACCGGTGACCTTTGCGTTGGCTGTATGAAACCGTTGGAGATCGAATGATAACTTGGAATCAGAAGGATGCCTGGGTGGGAGTCTTTGATATCCTGGGTTTTAGAAACATGATCCGAAAAACGGATCAGGATTTCCCGCGTCATATGCTCACGAGGAAGCTCGAAGACCTCTTTGAGGCATTAGACCACGACGTCACCCGAAACGGCCAGCTAGAATACGTGGTCTTCTCCGATACCATCGTAGTCTTTGCCCCTGATCTCGAAGCTCGGTCCTATGGATGGTTTCTCTTGCAGTGCACCATTCTCATTGACAGGTCTATCGCGATAAGATTGCCGGTCAGGGGTGCCATCAGCGTTGGAACTGCATTCACTTCCAGTTCCCCGCCTATGATCATTGGCCCGTCGTTTCTTGAAGCCCATGACTATTGCGAAGACCAGGATTGGATCGGCCTCTTACTAACGCCTTCTGCCACGCTCGCGTTGCGACAAGCCGGGCTTGAACCACTTCATCACGACTTCGTCTCTGACGATCTGCCACTGCGAAAAACTGGCCCAGAGAATGTACTTGCCTATCGCTTTCAAAATGGAAGTTCAAACTATGAAAGTCCCTTGATGAGCTTCCTACATGAGATGCAACACTTTGCGTCGGATAGAGACAAAGTAAAGTACGAAAGGACGATCGCCTTTATTAAGAAGCATTATAGGTACATAGACAGCCAACAAGGCTCCAACTCGTCGTTGGCGTCGCAATAAATTGGAGGGAATTATGGATAATGTTGCTGCTAAAGCTATTGCTATCGGCACTTTCGTATTTATCGGGTTTTTGATCAAGGTGTTAGCCAAGAAGCTCAATATAAACATCAAACATCCAATTCGTTTTTCGTTGTTCTTATGGTGTATAGGGATGGGGATAATTTATTTAGGCTATATTTTATATGAAGCGAATGGCTTTTTTGAATCTTTTTTGAGCAATTCCTTATATGTCATCGGCGCTATTATTGCGCTTATAGGTGCTTCAGTTGGCTTTTACACTATGTTTAATCCACCGCCTCAAAATAAATCCTTAGAACCATCGAAAACTGAAAAGTTCGTAACCTCTGTCACTGAATCGACCTTAAGGAAAATATTTGGGCATAAAAGACCATGAGGAATGCAAAAAAATAATAAGGTAAATCTTGAATAGTGCTTAAGTCTATTAAAGAACTCGCCAACAAGGCGCTAGAGCCGATCGCGGCCCGCTGGGCCGCTCCGGCTCAGCTTTGCGTTATGCTCTTAATGGAATATCCAGATGATTTTCGATAATACTATGAATTTTAAAGGAGTCGGCTACGTCTGCTTTATTGACGTGCTAGGATTCTCAAATGATATATTGAAAAATTGGAATAAGAAAACATCCAACCCTCTTGAGAAAATACTAATAGTAAAGAAAAAAATTCCTGGGTTCACCCACATCGGGGGGGACGATGATAGTTCGTCCCTGGCAAATTCTTACATATTCCGCCTAAATACGATCTCAGACAGCTTTACCTTCTGCTTTGGATTCAAAGATACACCGGCACTTGGTGATCTCGCTTTCGGATTAGATGTCATTTTGAAAAACCTTTTGTATGTGTGGTCTACTTTTATAGGCCAGGGGTACACTATAAGAGGGGCTATCGACTTCGGAGACATTTACTGGGATGAAAACGAACTAATTGGCCCAGCTTTTATTAACGCTTACCATTTTGAGTCTAAAGTGGCAAAGGTTTCCAGGGTTGTTGTTTCTTCAAATCTTAACAAAGTATTAAAAGATCTTTTTAGTGTACAAACGAGTACATTGATTGGTCCTTTGATGCATAAATTTAGGAAGGACATTGACGGCTATATAATTGTTGATCCGATAACATTATATAAATCTCCTGTGGAACAAAAATCTCTTATTGAACACCTGAAAAAGATGAGAGATGATGCACCAATTGGAATTTGTCAAGAAAAGGAAATAAGGGACACTTCCCATATTATTAATTGACATTGATGATTTTTTGGAGAAAAAGAATCTGATATGCCGAGAATAGCCCGAGTCATAGCCGCCGAATATCCCCATCATATAACCCAGCGAGGTAATAACCGTGCCGATGTTTTTTTCGACGATGAAGACAAAGAGTATTACCTGCAAACGCTGAAGAACTATGGGGATGAATACCATGTAAATATATGGGCATATTGTTTAATGACAAATCACGTGCATATACTTGCAGTGCCTGAATACGAGGAATCACTGGCACGGAGTGTGGGCAGGACAAATTTGCTATATACACAGTATGTAAACCGCAAGTACAAACGCAGCGGCAGACTGTGGCAGAATCGCTTCTTTTCTGCCATTGTTGAAGCGGAGCTTTATTTATGGGCAGTAGTGCGTTACATAGAGAAGAAT
>JAGVGM010000287.1 GCA_020057065.1 Thermodesulfovibrionia bacterium | reverse complement strand
TTCCATAATCGCCTCCTATCTGATAGCTTAACAGCTAACAGATTATAAGGCAATTTAATCGTTTTTGCAAATATCCAACTTTTATGTCGCAGACCCTGACCCACATCTGCCCAAAATAAGTTCTATTTGGACCGCATATGGCTTTCAATGAAGACTATAAACATATGAGTCGTCATTCCTGCGGAAGCAGGAATCCAGTATTTTCAGCATGTTTTCACATTTTATATTTCTGGATTCCCGCTCAATGGACTGCCAACAGTAGGTGCTTTAGGCACGGGAATGACGACAATTATCTTTTCCATACAATTCCCAAAAGCATTGTGTTTTTCAGAAAAGCTTAGAAAGTCCTGCGTCTCGCTGATAAGAGATTTAATCAGCTTTTTGCTTGTATTATGGCCGGGGGGGAAAAGATTACATATAAAACAAGAAGTAAGCATGATGCCGGAATGCAACGCTCGGGATTATAAAGAACTTTTTTAACTCACCCTGCTATCTTTAATGGCATTAGATACAGGCAAATAAATTCTGATTTTTGTCCCCCTGCCTTTCAAGCTTTCTACAAATATCTCTCCGCCATGCTCTTTTATTATGCCATAAGATATGGAAAGCCCAAGCCCTGTACCGTCTTTTTTTGTTGAATAAAAAGGCTGGAATATCTTTTGCTGTTCTTCCACAGAGATCCCTACTCCAGTATCAAATATTGTAATCTCCAGGTATTTATCCTCCAGGTATTTATCACTATTGGCTGTTGTTATTTTGAGTTCTCCGCCTTCAGGCATCGCCTGAACCGCATTGAGTATTAAATTAAGGAATACCTGTTTTAGCTGTAAGGGATCCGCCTCAACCAGATTAAGTTCCTTGCTTAACTCCCTCTTGATGGTTATTTTTCTCATTGAAGGTTGATATTCTATCAGTAAAAGTGTGTCATTAATTATACTGTTTATATTTATCAATCTCTCTTCGTGTTTCTGCGGTTTTGCAAAATTAAGGAGCCCCTTAATAATCTTGTCGCATCTTATGGCTTCCTGCTCTATAAGCTTGAGGTCCGCCTTATTTGAATTGTTGTCATCCAATCCGGAAAGTATCATCTGGGTAAGGCCGAGAATTGTACTAACGGGTGTGCTTATTTCATGTGAGAGGCCTGCAGCAAGGGTCCCGATCGCCGCAAGAGTCTCTGCCCTTAGCATGTTTTCCTGGGTCAGTCTGAGTTTTTCCGTGGCCTCTTTTACCTTTGTCTCCAGTTCCTCATTAAATCCCCGAAGGGTATAAAGCAACTTGTCCTTCTCTGCGTTCATTGCACTTAGTTTTGCCGCCATGTTATTGAAGGCATTCGCTATAAAGCCTATCTCATCCTGGGTCCCGACACTTACCCTTTGCGAAAAGTCCCCTGAGGCTATTTTCTGGATCCCCTTTATCAGGGAATCCACAGAGGAAGTAATGCCCCTGATTATCCATATGAATATGATTAAAGAAGAAAAGACGGTCAAGGAAATAGTGAGGAATATCGTCATACGGGATCTGGTTATGAGTATATTCCTCTTGTCCTTAATGTCGCTCCTCATCTTATCTGCTGCATGCCTTACCTTTTCAATCATCTCTACAATAACAATGCCCTTCTGGGCTGCACTATCCTCTAACAGCCTGGTTTGATTTACATCGTTACTGGTTAGAATGATACTGACGTCTTCTTTGTAGTTTTTTATAATTTGTTTTACCTCTTTGAAGATCCCCGTAAGCGATGTCAATCTTTCTTCTATCTTTCCGTGACACTGCATACATGCGACATCGTGTAAACGACCTGTATATTCTTTTGATAGGAATGCCATTGTTTCATCAAATGACTCAATGTAGCTTACCAGGTTATTAATATTTCTTGAATAACCTGCCTGATGCCTGTAAAGTTCTGCCTGGGCCCCTTTTATCTGAAAGAGCATCTCATTGTATTTACCGATTATGCCGTCCTGTTCATTTATAAGATTCTGGTTTATTACAATGATATCCAGACTTCTTATTACGACTACGGCGCCTACACTTAAGATAATGAATATAAGTACGAATCCTAATATTAATTTCTTCTTCATCTATACTTAAATGGATATGTCTTTATATCTATACTGAGTTCATTTGCCATTACCCGTAATTCGTCGAATTCTGAATCCTTTGTTTCTCTAAATCTGACTGCATTCATTATTTCAAGCGCCTTTTTACCCTCCCCGGTATTGTGCATTGACAGCAGGGCCTTTCTAAGGGACTCTTTTATATCATTCCGGAGATCTCTTCTTATGCACAAGCTGTTTGACGGTACGGACATGGAACTGACAAGAATAATCATTTCTTTCCTGATAGCAGGATTTTCAGAGAGTACTTGTTCAAATATTTGGTCCTTTGCCGCTCCAATGTCAGCCTCTCCCTTAAATACAGACAGGATTGCTGCATCATGGCTTCCTGTAAAGATAATCCTGCTGAAATATTTGCTGAAATCATTAACCCCCTGCTTAATCAGATACCACTTTGGGAATATATATCCTGCAGTAGTAACTTCATGGATAAGGGCGATTCTTTTCCCTTCCCATGTTGCAACATCTTTTGTTAACCCTGTGTCCTTTCTTGTAAAAATAAGTCCCCTATAGGTAGAGTTCCCGTCAGCCTGCTCTAAGCGCGCTATGGGTTCTATATTTGCTCTGGCCTTTGTCAGGATATAATTAAAACTGCCAAAGAAGGCTCCATCTATGGTCCTGTTTTTAATTTCATCGTATATAACGCCATAATCATCGAGGAGTTTTATTTTCACATTTACGTTAAGGGTATTGGAAAGATACTCCGCAATAGGCCTGTATTTTTTTTTCTGTTCAAAAACATTCTGTTCGGGGAGAATTGCAATGGTAATGGTATCTTCTCTTATTTTTTGTGGATCGACCATGCCTATCTCTATATCAGTGGAAGGGTTTTTGCAGGAGGTAAAAAATAAAAAAAATAAAATGAGGCCCCTTATAAATTTCATGGTGTTATTATATCATAGAAATAGTGAGATAATATTTATCATGGACCGATTGGAATATTACAGGAGCTTATCATGAAAGAAACGATATTAATAGTTGATGATGATACAGCATTTTGCAAGTTTCTTGAGAAAGCCCTTTCAGCTAAATACGGGGTTTCCTCTTTCACAAACCCTCTCAAAGCCCTTGAGATCCTTAAAGAGAAAAAATTCAATCTTATAATCACCGACCTCTATATGCCTGAGATGGACGGTATAAAATTTCTTGAAACCATCAAGTCTGCTTCGCCTGCACAGGATATCCTTCTTATGACGGCTCATGCGGAAATTAAAACAGCAATTGACTCCATAAAAAAAGGAGCCTCTGACTACCTTATCAAGCCTTTTCAGACAGACGAGCTTTTTCATACAGTTAATTACATATTTGAAAAACAGAAACTGATCAGGGAAAACCAGCTTCTGAGGGAACAGCTCGATGAAAAAAACAGGCCTGATAACATAATAGGCAACAGCAGAAAAGTGCATGAAGTTTTTGAACTCATAAAAAAGGTTGCCGACGCCAACAGCACGGTCCTTATTACAGGCGAAAGCGGGACCGGGAAAGAACTGGTTGCAAAAGCAATACATTATTATGGAACGAGAAGGGATAAAAGGTTTGTGCCTGTCAATTGTTCGGCAATCCCTGAGAACCTTCTTGAAAGTGAACTTTTCGGGCACAGCAAGGGCGCTTTCAGCGGAGCAGCAGGCGCAAGAGCGGGACTCTTCAAATATGGGGACAAGGGGACTCTATTCCTCGACGAGATCGCTGATATGCCCCTGACGTTACAGTCCAAGCTTCTGAGAGTAATTCAGGAACAGAAGGTGAGAAGTGTGGGAGAAGAAGAAGAGCATGAGATTGACGTCAGGTTCATAGCCGCGACTTCAAGAGATTTAAATAAAATGGTGGCTGACAAGACCTTCAGGGAAGACCTGTACTACAGGATAAATGTCATACCCATTCATCTGCCTCCCTTGAGGGAGAGGGCTGAGGACATTCCGCTTTTAATAAAATTTTTTATTGCAAACTCCCGACTCAATAATAAATCTTTTTCAGATGAAACAATGAAATATCTTATGGAGCACTACTGGCCCGGCAACATAAGGGAACTCAAAAATACCATAGAAAGAATGATGATACTTTCTAAAGATGATTTTATAGATGTAGACGACCTCCCGTTTGAAATCCTGAATAATCCGAAGGTAAGCCAAATGCCAAAACCCGGCAGTTATTCAGAGCGTAAGAAGACTGTTATAGAGCAGTTTAACAGAGATGTGGTACTTGAGGCTCTGAGAAAATCCGAAGGCAACGTGACAAAAGCCGCGGCAATTCTGGACCTGGAACGCGCAAGCTTCCAGCGAATTATGAGGGTATGCGAGATCAGATCCGAGGATTTCAGGTGATGAATATAGCAGCCCGCAGTTGTTGAACAGAAAGACCTGCAGGATTTACCCTTCCCATACCTGAGCGGATACCAACAGATATATGAAAGGTTTCGCTCAGTTAATTACAGTCAAAGGGATGTTAGCTGGAAATCAAATCTATTATCTGTTTGATAGATAAAGATATTTTAAATTTTTGAGGCTCTGGCATCCGGCTTGCATTATTACATACATCTATTCTTATGAGCATAAGAAAAACAATGAAGAGCTCTAAGGGGATAAATAAAAGGGACTGTCAGCAGGTTAAAAAATAATGGGAAAAATATTAATTGTAGATGATGACCCCTTGATCCTTCTTTCATTAAAAAGGACCATTAAAAAAGACCATTTGGAAGTCATGACCGTTCAGACCGGCGGAGATGCCGTTGCAGCGATTGAAGACTCTTTCTATAATCTCTGCTTTCTTGATGTACATCTTCCGGATATAAATGGCATAGAAGTAATGAGAAAGATAAAAGAGGTGTCTCCAGGGACTCGTGTTGTTATCATGACGTCCGACGATTTATGCGATAACGACAAGAGGGATGTCGAATACAATGCATATGACTTTATCCCCAAGCCGTTTGACCTTCTACGAATCAAGACCGTTGTAAAACACGTCATGGGAGAAGATGCCGGATTCATTGACAGACGGAGTGTTGAAAGAAAATCTCTTACAATGCCCATTGAGTTTATTTTCGATCTGGTAATAGGAGAATCAAAGACATTGAGTTTCAGGGCCACCGTGCTTGATATGTGTAAATCAGGGATCGGCATCCGGACAGAAAATACCCTTCACTGCGGACAGGCGATAGTGTTTAAATTAGGGACGGAACATAAGAAGGGAATTGTCAGGTGGATCTCGGTCAAACACAATGCTGCTGAAAATGATTCTTACAGGGCAGGAATTAAACTATTGCAAGCACCCACTTCAACCTCTGAGCGGTTCCCAACAGTCGACTGAAAGGTTCCGCTCAGTTAATTACACCCCAATATACGTCAATTGAAAAAACAAATCTTTTATCTGCCTGATAAATAAAGATATTTTAGATTTTCAGGGGCTGGCATCCGAATTGCTCTATATGAAGATATCTAAACAAGACCTTTAGGTGGTTAAACATGAAATTGAACATACGACTGATACTTATTGCTTTATTTAACATGCTCTTTATTATGGATGCGTTTGCAGCAGGTATAGACCGCGGGATAATGAAGGTTGATTTTCTCTATTCCATTGAATCAACAGGGGGACGCGGGGATACGCTGAAAGCGCCCACCGATATTTTTTATGACCGCACCAAAAGGGAGCTTTATATAGTAGACCCCGGCAATGGCGGCATTTTCATCTACAACGAGAGCGGGATATTTTTACAAAAAGTCATCATAGGCGGTGATGAAGGTTCTGCCAAGAGGGTGGCAGTGGACGGCGAAGGAAGGCTTTATGTGAGACATCTGTCGAGCACGAGGATAAGCGTTCTCAGCTATAAAGGTGAGCCCCTTGATGTTCTGGACCTTCCCGGAGTAATCAATGTGCCCGGCTTCGATATAACTCCTCTTCATCTTGCAAGCGGTCCGGACGGCAGGGTTTATGCCCTGAAATCTGCCGGCGGCATAGTAAGGATTGATCCCCTTGGTGAAAATCATGAAGAAATATCTATCACCGGTGAAGGGGCGCCGAATGTAATCTACGGCATTTCAGTTGATAATGACGGAAGGTTCCTCTTTGCAGATATGAGGCCCTATTCGGTCGTCAGGTTTGACCCGAAGGGAAAGACCTTCAGCCGATTCGGCTCCCCGGGTATTATTTATGGACAATTAGCGCGTCCTATGGGGATTGCAACTGATGAGTCAGGACATATCTTTGTAACCAGCCTTGTCAGGAACAATGTCCTCTGTTACGACAGTAAGGGAAACTTCATTGAGGAGTTCGGAGCGCCGGGCAAGGGATACGGTCAGTTTATTATGCCGACAAAGATTGCATCTGACGGAAAAGACAGGCTCTTTGTTCTCGAGGAGGCTCTTAAAAGAGTTCAGGTCTTCAAGATAAAATTTCTGAAGGAAAACGAGTGGAATAACCCATTGGTAAAAAATTCTGATAATGGTCAGTTAATTGCCGGATTTTCCGGAATTGAAAGGAGGTGAGAAGTAAGCAGTAAGGATTAAGCAGTACACTGCCGGCTTTGTCGGCGGAAAATCCTCTGAAAAAGGCAAAACCCGGGCAACCGGGTGGCGCAAAGCTAAAGGGTCCCCCTGGGACAGCCAGTCTGCCAGAGTAAAATTTCGGAGGATAAGATGAAAAAGATTCTATTAGCTTTAGCTATCATGGCCCTTGCGGCCTCAGTAGCAATGGCCGCTCCGGCTGGAAGCCCTACGGTGCTCGATTCGGGCGGCGGCATAAATACCGCGCAGTATCACTCTTATGACGGTCTGATCTGTCAGGACTGTCATACGATCCATAACAGCGAAGGCGGCGCATCAGTCGCGTATGCCGGTTACGCCGGCGGCGCCCCGTACCGTGAGCTCCTGTATCGCGGTGACTGGACAGACATGTGCCTTTCCTGCCACAGGCAGGGCAACAACACAGCAGCATCAGCTGCATTGCCGAGCGTTGCCAACGGTGTCGATCCAATCAGCGGGGTTGACCACGGCAACTGGACTGCCCCCATTGTTATGACCCTGGACGGGGTCGATCCGGCAGGTACTTCAATGCCCGCAGGCGACTTTTATTACTCAAATGTTGACCCCAAGAGGGGCCATAACCCTGCATATACCAAAGGCTCTATGGCAACTGCCACATCATTATTCATGACTGCGGATGCGACTCTGGGATCAACACCTCCCGGCGGAACCATTGCTGATGGCGAATGGTCCTGCCACTCCTGCCACGGAATGCACGCCCGCTTCAGCGGAAGCTACTCGGCATGGAGGCAGCTCAAGAGGAAAGTGAACAACATATGTTTAGATAAAACGGATGACGGTAACGCTGTTGACCACACACTTGGCGACTGCGGAACCGGCGT
>JAGVGM010000250.1 GCA_020057065.1 Thermodesulfovibrionia bacterium | reverse complement strand
TGATTTCAGTATTGTTTACAAATGGGAAAAGTCCAGGGTGGTGCCGGTTGCCACATCAAGGGGATGTCCGTTTGCCTGCAGGTTCTGTTCTGTCATTCAGATGTTCGGAAGAAAGTACAGACACAAGTCACTCGAACGGATAATTCAGGAAATTAAAGCTGCAGCCTCTCAAAAACGTCATATGTTCTTTATAGATGATAATTTTGCTGCCAATAAAAAGAGGACCAAGGAATTACTGCGTGTTATGATTGCCAATAAAATAAAGGTTCAATGGAGCGCACAAGTACGCACGGATATTGCAAAGGATCTTGAACTGGTTGAGTTAATGGCAGAGGCAGGGTGTTTTGCGGTTTATATTGGATTCGAGTCAATTAATCCAAAGACCTTAGCGCTTTATAATAAGGGGCAGGGAATCGATGATATCGACAACTCCATTAGATTATTAAAGAAACATTCCATAAACATTCACGGGATGTTTGTTCTGGGCTCTGACACAGATGATATCCAGACAATCAAAAATACGGGGAAGTATGCAAAAAGACTTGATATAGACTCGATACAGTTCATGATGCTTACGCCATTGCCGGGCACTCCGGTATTTGAAGAATTAAAGGAGCAGGGTCGTCTTTTACATACTGACTGGAGTAAATATGATGCTCATCATGCCGTATTTGAACCAAAGCTCATGACCTCATTTGAACTGCATGTTGAAACATTAAAAGCAATGGGAAATTTCTATTCATGGTATTCCATATTCCGCAATCTGGTCGAGCTCGATTTTTTCTATACATTTGTGGGGATTTACGGGAAAAGATCGGTGAGCAAGTCTCTTTCCGACAGTAAAGATTATCTGCAAAATTTAAAAAGTATCATATCAGCAAAATTCGATGCACAAACAGACAGAATAAGGCAGTATCTGGATCAAAAGCAGGGGGCAAAGAACATCATATTAAATACGGTTTCCCTTGAAAAAACTGAATCACGGTTCTTTTCAATCTTCCTTGCACAACTTGATAAAAAACTGATAATTAATAAAGAAGATTTCAAGTTACCGAAGAATACTCTTGCTATTACGCCGCTTGTCGAAAGTATAAAGAGCACACATAAGAAGGGGATGCAGCAGTTAACGGACTTCTACGAGAAGTACAACAGCAATAATGATTCACTTAGGGTCGTCAAGATCGAATCCAACTCTCTTTATAAAACATGCGTCAATATAGGGTTGCTGCTTGACATAAAATCCAAGAGGATCCGTAAAGCATATGAACAGGCCCTGCATAGCATAGGCGGAAATGAATTTGAGTGCAATCAGCTTCTTGTAATGGTGGCGTAGTAGAAACTGTAACAATTACAGTTTTTTCTAAAGTGCAGGTACCAATTCACACTCCTACGCGAGGAGTTTTTTAAATCGGCTTATTGTTTTTAAAAGAGAGGTATACTATTCAACTGTTTCATCAATTCTCCTTGAAACTTCTTCCGGCTTTCTTGCCATTGCAAATTTCCAAAGCCCATAGCGTCCATCCGCATTGACAGCGTCCACCCATCTTTGTGCAGCCTGTGCTTTTATCTCTGCAAGCTCATCAAAGCCTTTTGTTTCAAGGATAAGATGAACAGAAGGCTCACCTTTAAGGCGGATGATAAAGTCCGGCATATAGTCATGAGGTTGTCCGTTATGTAAATATGGAATCGCAAAGCCAAGTCCCGCATTCTTCACAAAAGCGTCCACCTTCTCATGTTTGTCTATGACGTAAGCAGCAGCCTGTTCCCACTTTTTTGTATCGGCTACAACATAATTTAAATGACTGTGAATGATTTCCCGCACCTCACGGTTTGTCCAGAAGTCCACTTCAGCAGTTGAGCCGGGACCACGGCTCGTTTCATATTTAGGTATCTCGGGGGCTTCTCCCTGCGAAGTGTCAGGCTGAATCGCGCCAACCAGTCTCTCAATAACCCAACCATAATAAGGAGAGAGGAAGACATCAAGAATGTTTGCCGGTGAAACAGGCCGAACTTTCTCCCTAAGATATCGTTCCACAATTTTTACAAGCTGGGGAAACAAAACATGAGCAGGCACAATACAGCCGGGCTGTGCTGTATAATCCCTCGCAAGATCACGGGCCAGTTCAAAGACCAGTTCTTGAAAACGCCGCCCTGAACGATATGGATTTAAATCAACTGTTTCAATTTTACCCGGCCCGGTAAGTGAACAGCGCCCCTGATTGTTAGGAAGCCCTGCCTTCATATCCACTTCAGGGGGAATATTCATTGGGTCAAGACGCAGTTGTGCAACGTTATTCCAGTCAACGGTAATGCGGTTGCGAATAGCCTGCTGATAGCCTTCGACACGGGGAAAATTTATCTCATACTGCGCTTTCCCCGGGACTGCTGTTATATGATAACGCTTTACCGGCGGAGTAGTTGTGCCACCTTGATTCTGCTTGAAGGGAATCACCTCAAAAGGAACGCCAAAGACTTTTGCGACTTCCTCGGAAAGCTTCCCATTTTCTCCGACTTCATAATTAGACCGCCTCAATCCTCTGCCAACGACCTGTTCGCACAAAAGCTGAGACATGAAAGGTCTCAATCCGACAATATGTGTGACGGTGTTGCAATCCCAGCCTTCTGTGAGCATACCGACGCTTACAATACAGCGAACATCTCTGCCGGGAGGATGAAGCGGACGGCCTAATTTCTTTGCACGATCTTCAAAACCCTCCGGATAAATTGCGCGTCCCTGCCTGTCCCTCGGCCAATCATTCTTCCCCACTGTATCAAGCGTAAACCTCATCCATCGTGATTCATCGCTCTTGGCACCTTCTGTATCGGTTTCATGGACTACTTTTGAATCTACTCTAATTGTGTATGTATTCCCATCATGGTTTATGAATCCCTCAATACCTGCAGAAGGAATGCCGGTCGGCTGTTTATTTTCTCCAAGCCATTCATGAACTGCCTTTGCGATTTTAGTATTTTTGCAAACAAGGATAAAAACAGGCGGACGAGTGTCCTGATTATGCTCAGCCCACTCCTGTCTCAATTGCTCCCAAAGCCCTGCCAGCATTGCAATCGGAGTATTGGCCCATTTAAGAATAGCTTCAGGTTTTGCGCCTCCCTTTTTACCGCCGCGCTCTGCGGGAGTAAGACGGGGAAGTATCCATCGCCAGATGTTAAAGTATCCGGGAATCTCCGCGCCGGTTGTATCACGCACTGCAAGCTGCGGAATTTTTACCAACCCTGATTCAATAGCGTCTGTAAGCCCAAAGTCGCTCACCACCCACGGAAATGTTCGATTCGTATCCTGACCGACACGGCCTAAATAATATGGGGTTGCAGAAAGATCCACGCAGAAATTAATCCCCCGCAGTTTGTTAATCCTGTCCAGACCGTCAACCCAGACCGTAGCTTCTTTAAAAAATTCTTCGCTATCTTCTTCCTCATCTTGGGTGCACGACAAATTTTTTGGTAACCCTGTCAGGCACAAGACCGTGTCTCCCAGAAGTCTTCCCATCTATTGCTGAGGAAGCAGCAGCGGAGAGC
>JAGVGM010000328.1 GCA_020057065.1 Thermodesulfovibrionia bacterium | reverse complement strand
TGGCGGTGGTATATGTAATGTTTCACCTTCCTGACTTACTACTTCTATAGGATCGTCTTTATTAGTCCTGAATCTTCCCGAAGTATCAGGATCATCAAGTGTGTTTTTGGTCATAGAGGCTTGAAATGAATTCAATAGTTCAATGGATAGTGGTTTGTCAATGGTATCTTTAATGTGCCTTATGGTCAAGTAGTTGTTAAAACACATTTGCTGAGCATGGTTCTCAGGTTTTTTCCCAAATCTTAACATTTCTTTTGCAACCTTTCTTGTTGTTACCGCTCCCTCTAATTGACTTGAAGCAATAGCTTCCTCCATAAGGGAACTAACCAGAAAGCGATCTTTCTCCCTTGCTGGTATATCAGGATGATCTACAAGAATCTCTCCTGAAGCATGTTGATCTAAATAATGAAGTTCTTTTAAAAGTGAATCTGGCAACCAATATCCAAAATAATTACCATTTGTATCTATTAGAGGTATTTTCCTCTTTCGATTATTCCGACTTACTCTCAAAAATGACCAAGCAATCTCTGGAGAAGTTAAATCTAACTTACATACATATTTAAACTTGTCCCAATAGATATAGTCTTTATTACATTTATTAATAAATTCTGAAACATCTGGATTTGATGATATCTCAGCATATTCTTCTAAATTTTTTTTTATAATTTCTTTCCAATTAGGAGCTGTCTCTAGCATTTTCATTTTTACTTACCTAACTACACGTTTTTTAAATTATTAAAGTTAAATACTAATTTAGTATAAATTAGTATTTGGTGATTGTCAAGCCAAATACTAATTATGCATGAAATAGTATTTAGTAGTATTTGAACATTGAAAACTGTTAAAAATCAATCCATTGTATTAATATATTCCAATCCCAGATATTGTCTGGACTTCCCCCGGTTCGATCCAGTTCAGCTCCACTTTTTATTTTCAAGCACGTGTCTTCATTTATAATTAATAACTTCCTGTCTGACTATGCAATCATTTTATTTACCCCGTCAGAAGGCCCCGCTGCTTGCAGCGGTCTTCTAACTGGGTTTACCTGAAATTGGTGCAGGCAAGAGAGATTTTCACTCCTGCTTATGCTATCCAGAGAGTTAGCCGATAAGATATCAAAGATGCTGACTTATTTAGGAGGGTGTCAACAATGATGGATGACGATGAGATGAATTCAGCAATAGAGTATTTCTTCCGATTCGGCGAGATCGCAATAAAAAAAGGCTTTATAACCTCACAGCAGTTAGAAGAGGCATTAGACGAGCAAATCGCTTGTGACAACTCTAATAGTCACCACAAACTGATCGGGGAGATCTTGCTTGAGCAAAAACGGATGACGCCGGAGCAGATAGCTGTAGTTTTAGAAGAACTTATCAGGAAGAAGAAGCTGAGTTCTAAGGTTTCCTGACAGAACGATCCAATATAAATTAATGCTCTAATTGCCCTTGCCTAAATGCTTTAACACAGCATTAAGTAAAGATGCGCTTTGCCCTAATTGTTTATATGCCTCTTCCTTTGTCATGTCCCTTTTTTCTTTTTGCAATTTGTGACCCAATTGTCTTGCATTGTTTGCGATCTTGGCAATCTCTCTTGCAAGGTCCTTTTCAAAATTATCTGTTCCCAGTTTAACCCGGGTCATATTCTCTTTTACCTTGTTAATATTCTCCAACACCTCATTATCTACTATCCCATCATTTACAGCGTGATGTTTTTTATTGAAATCATCATAAATAACATTATGGAAAGGGGCTGATAGATCACCTATATAGTGGGAGCAAAAAGCAAGATGATATTCTGCATATTTATTATCATTTTTCCTGTTCTCATATTGTCTTATTGAAGCAATGATGGCTCCGTAAAGATGTCCTTCCGTATCAACAGGATTATCGTATTCCCCTGCCTGTTTCAAAACCATTTCAGTGGTTACTTTTACATCATTAAAATTGTCAAAAAAGTGATTATATTTTTCACTATCGCCTGCTTTAACCTTAAGCATATCCGCTCCGACGGCATTATACCACTTATAATACCCGGCTGCCTTTGCTACAGCGAGGTGAGTTTCATCAAACCATGCATAGCATTTAAAGGAAGAAATGACTAAAAGCAGCCCGAACATACCTATTAAGAGGGATTTCTTGATCATAAATTACTCAAACAGTCATTGATAAAAAGAGTTTATCAAAATATCAATATTTAGTGAAGAAAAAAGTGGGACGATGCGTAATCCCTCAGTTACGGGGGGTATTATCCCCCCTTTGGTAAAGGGGGGCGAGGGGGGGTTCAATTCATTTTAAAAAATCTCCCCTAACCCCTCTTTTACAAAGAGGGGAATCATCCAGTCTCCCCCCTGTAACTGAGGAGTCTCAAATTTATGAATTAAGCGATGAAACAGCATGATCTTTAATTCTATGTTATAACCACTGAATTTTCAGTGTGAAACTCATTAGGAACATATTTGTCTGCGAACCAGTCATTTTCCCAGCGTTTTGCATCAATAAGATACCTGAAACTGTATTCTCTGTTGCAAGGCAGTTCAAGGGTCAACGTAAAATCACCGTTTTTCAGTTTTTTCATTTCGTGTTCAGTCGGGTTCCAGTTATTAAAATCACCGACGACGGTTGCTGTCTCAGCATTATGTGCCGCCTCTTTGGGCAGTCTAAAAGTGATCCTGCATAAATTGTCAGATGTTAAGTAATGCCTGTTCAGGCTCTTGTCCTTTACTACCTTATTCGATCCTGCCGATGAACTCTTCCTGGCAGCAGCATCTTCACCGTATATTTTTTTCTCAATTATTTTTTTCATAAAATTCCTCGCTATAAATTGAAATGTTAATTATGTATTGCCTTATCCCGGCTCTTGATAGAAAGGGATATAGCTTTATAGTCTGACTCAGATTCCAATATTCTTTTAACTCCAATTCTTACAACTGTCCACTAAATAATATTAATGAGATTATTAAACAGAATTATTGGGATGCTTTACCCAGTTAGAAAGCCCCGCTGCTTGCAGCGGTCATCTAAAGCTCACATAGAGTTTAATGCCCCATATGAGCCTTCCCATTAGAAGGACAAAGGTTTTCTAACGGGGTTTGCCAGATATTTTTTTACCCTCTAAATTTCTTCAACACCAGTACAGCATTTACTCCGCCGAAACCAAAAGAATTCGTAATTGCAGCATTTATATCTTTTTTCATTGTCGTGGTCACATGATTAAGTTTACAGGCGGGGTCGGGTTTTTCAAGATTGGTTGTGGGAATGATCATGCCTCTGTCAATTGACATTGCGGTTATCGCTGCTTCCACTGCGCCGGCAGCGCCGAGCATATGTCCCAACATTGATTTGGATGAACTTATATAAATGTCATCAGCTTTTTTGCCAAAGACTTTTCTTATTGCATCTGACTCAGCATGATCGCCAAGAAGGGTTGATGTAGCATGAGCGTTTATGTAGTCAACCTCATCAGCAGAAATTCCCGCATCTTTTAATGCCTTTTTAATTGCAAAGGCCTCGCCTTCGCTGTCGGGCTTTGTCTGATGGAATGCATCTGAAGATGTGCTGTAGCCTGCAAGTTCTGCGTATATCCTGGCTCTTCTTCTCATTGCATGATCAAGCTCTTCAAGCACAAGAATGCCTGCACCCTCTGAAATTACAAAGCCGTCCCTGTCTTTATCAAAGGGTCTGCTTGCTTTCAGAGGTTCATGATTTCTTCCTGAAAGAGCTCCTGATGCTGCATATCCCCCTACAGCCAGTCTGCAAATGGGCGCTTCCGAGCCTCCTGCAAAGGCAAGGTCTATTTCACCGTATCTGATCATTCGTGCAGCTTCGCCGATCGCATTGGTCCCGGAGGCACAAGCAGTTGATATACCAAGGGAAGGTCCTTTTATGCTGAATTTCATTGATATCTGGGAAGACGCCATGTTAATGGTGCTTGAAGACATTAAGTATGCTGAGAATGGTTTGCCGGTTAACAGATGTTTTTGCAGGGCGTTCCCCATGCTTGTTACCCCCCCCCTGCTTGAACCAATGATAACGCCTGAATTGGTTAGGAGAGTTTGCTGTAGGGGTAATTCATGAATTGCCCCTACAGAGGCTATTGCACTTCCGCACTTCCGCACTTCCGCGCTTATCAGCCCTGCATCCTCCACAGCCATTATCGCCGCAGCAATTGCATAGTGTATAAATGGATCAAGCCTCTGAATTTCTTTTTTGGAGATATAATTTTCCGAAGGGAAATATTTTAATTCACCTGCAATACGGCTGGTTAATCCGGAGGGATCAAATTTTGTTATTAGGCCTATACCGGAGCGTTTTTCAGTTAATCCTTTCCATGTAGTTTGAATATCATTGCCCAGCGGCGTTACGGCGCCGATCCCGGTAATTACAACCCGTCTCATAGGAATTTATATTAGCACAAATGATTTGTGATAATATCCTGATAGTGTTGAAAAATTGAAAATTTTCTCACCAGCAGGTATCATACAAACATGACAGAAATAGAGCACGCAATATTATTGTTCAATAAGGGTTTCAACTGAGCCCAGTCCATACTTGCAGCTTACGGTGTTAAGCTGGGAATGGACCATGAAACAGCTCTGAGGATAGGGAGTCTTTTGGGGGCGGAATGGGGCTTATGTGTGAAACCTGCGGGGCAGTCACAGGGGCTTTTATGGTCATTGGGCTTAAAAATGGAGCAGCAGATGCAGGGAACAAAGCGTCCAAGGCAAAGATAAATGAGCTTGTTAAAAAATTTACAGAAAGATTTAAGGTCAGGAACGACTCAATTATTTGCAGAGAGCTTATAGATTTTGACCTGTGTGCAAAAAAAGATCTAAATCCTGACGCATGGATGACCATTATTGAGAGGTGTCCAAAATATATTACAGATGCAGCGGAGATCTTAGAAGAAATACTGGAGAGTTAGAAGTGTCATTGCGAGGAGCAAAGCGACGTGGCAATCTCAATTACTGGAAGAAAGATTTTTCGTTACACTTGGAATGACGGTAGGAGGGTAATTCAGATGGCAAAACTTACGCATATTGATGCTAAAGGCCGGGCGAAAATGGTTGATGTGGGCAGTAAGCCGTCAACCTTGCGGGAGGCTGTGGCAAGCGGAGCTGTTTACATGAAAAAGGAAACGCTGCGCCTTATCACTGATGGAAAGATCGCTAAGGGCAATGTGTTTGACACAGCAAGGCTTGCCGGTATCATGGCGGCTAAGAGGACATGTGAACTTATACCATTATGTCATCAACTTAACCTTCATAATGTTTCAGTTGATTTCAACATAGACAAGAAAAGAAATAAAGTCGTGATAGAGACCCGGGCAAAATGCACGGGACAGACTGGCGTTGAAATGGAAGCGCTTACTGCCGCGTCGATCGCGGCGCTCGCAATTTATGATATGTGCAAAGCCGTTGACAAGGGGATGATCATCGGCGACATTATGCTGATGGAAAAACGCGGCGGCAAAAGCGGGGAGTGGAAACGAAGTTAAACTTTGTCATAGTTAAGAATTTTGCGCCAAGAGAGCAGGGCGTAAAGGCCAAACCAAAATTCTGTCATTCTCGCCTCCGGATTGACCGGAGAATCCAGTTCTTTTTCTTCTTAAGACTTGTTGAAAAAAGTTTGATTGGTTGAATTGGTTAACTAATAGAACTAATTAAACCAATGCAACTAACAAAACTAATATGACTGTTCGAAAATGAAACGTTTAATTGGAACTATTTCACTCGTGATCGGGCTGATTGTTTTGATCTGCTGGGCGGCGCCTTCTCAGCCTGAGGAGAACTGCATTGAAAAAATAAAGAAGAGAGGTTATCTGTTATGGGGCTCTGATGCGGAAGGCGGAGCCCCTTATGTTTTCCCTGCCCCTGAGGATCCTTCAAAGCTTGTAGGCTTTGAAGTTGATCTTGCAAATGTGATAGCGAGAGAACTTGGTGTTACAGCAAGACAGTCGCAAAATGCATGGGACAGTTTGATCCCAGCACTTAAAAGGGGGGATTTTGACATAGCTTTGAATGGATTGGAAATAACACCGCTTAGAGAACAGGAGATCCTCTTTTCTGTTCCCTATTACGTTTATACCGAACAGCTTGTGGTAAGGAAAAATGAAACACGGATACGTGATATAAATGATATAAAAGGCAAAAAGGTCGGAACTCTTTCGGGAGCAGTCGCACAGGACATCCTGACGAATATGGGGGGCGTGGACATAAAAATTTATTCCGGTCAGGCAGAGCCCTACGAAGATCTTGTATTAGGCAGGCTTGATGCGGTGTTGATGGATCTCCCGATAGCGGCTTACTATGCAAAGCCTGATCCGAAGCTGCGATATGCGGGGCAGACGATAGGTGAGGGGTTTTACGGGATCGCGCTCAGAAAAGAGGATGAAGAACTTAAAAAAGCGCTCGACAAAATACTTATCAAACTTCTCAGGACAGGCGAGTTAAAGCAGATATACGAAAAATGGGATCTCTGGAATGAGACCCAGGAAAAGCTTTTTCTGAATTCCGATAAATCTTCTGATCACATAAGCATTGAAGCAAGCAAAAGCACGCCTGTGCATACTTTTATACCGATGCTTTTAAAAGGAGCGGGCATAACCATATTCATTTCTTCTATTTCAATGGCGCTGGCAGTTACACTTGGGCTTATCCTTACGATATGCAAACTGTACGGTAAGCCCCCTTTAAGTTCTATAGCATCTGCGTATATTGAAATATACAGGGGGACGCCACTTCTCATACAGCTCTATATACTGTATTACGGGCTTCCTAATATAGGCATTTCATTCAGTCCTGTTATTGCCGCATTTTTAGGGCTGGGGATGAACTACGCTGCATATGAGGCAGAGATCTACAGAGCAGGAATAATGTCTGTGCCGAAAGGACAATTGGAAGCGGCATTTTCACTCGGTATGACACAACACCTTGCATTGAGAAGGATAATAATGCCTCAGGCCCTGAGGATAGCGACTCCCGGTATTACCAATGATTTTATCGCGCTCTTCAAGGACTCATCACTTGTATCAGTTATTGCAATGGTTGAACTGACCAAGACCTACAGCATACTAGCTGCAAGCACTCTAAGGTTCTTTGAACTTGGGCTGATCGTTGCCGTTCTCTATTTTGCCATGAGTTATCCGTTATCGCTTCTATCAAGAAAATTGGAAAATAAGTTGAAAGGTTCAAAACAATGATAAGTGTCCGGGATTTACATAAATATTATGGAGAACGGCATCTTTTCAAGGGGATTGACCTTGAAGTGCATAAAGGCGAGGTAGTTGTATTAATAGGCCCATCAGGGAGCGGCAAAAGCACTTTTTTGAGATGTGTTAATGGTCTTGAATATTTTCAGAAGGGTGAAATAATCGTGGATGATATTGAACTGCGATCCATTAACAGAAAGAATCCCGGCAGAGGTGATATCGATGCTGTCAGGAAGATCAGGAGAAAGGTTGGAATGGTATTTCAGCAGTTTAATCTTTTCCCGCATATGACAGTTTTAGAAAATATCATTGAATCGCCTATCAAAGTTCTCGGTTTGGATAAAAGCACTTCAACGGAAAAGGCTCTGGCCCTGCTGAGAAGGGTCAATCTGCAAATGAAAGTGCAGAGTTACCCTGAAGAGCTGTCAGGCGGAGAGCAGCAAAGGGTAGCTATAGCAAGGGCGCTTGCAATGAAGCCCGAGGCAATGCTCTTTGATGAACCGACGTCTTCGCTTGACCCTGAAATGGTCGGGGAAGTCCTGTCGGTAATTAAGGACCTTGTAACTGAGGGTCTGACCACGCTTATAGCTACACATGAGATGGGCTTTGCAAGAGAAATTGCAGACAGAGTGGTTGTATTCGACAAAGGGGATGTAATAGAGACAGGCTCTCCTGAAGAGATATTCACAAACCCAAAGACGGAAAGGACCAAGGCCTTTCTGAGCAGGATACTGAAAAACTGATCAGTAATATAAAAAGAAAAAAATTACATATATGTCGCTTTATTTTACAGTTTATTTTATGTTTTAAAATATATTATCCATTAAATCAACATGTTATGCTGTGGCACGAGGTTTGCAAGGATTTTAGTATCTGGTATTGTGTTGGCAGCAAGAAGCTGACCAGTTTGAAAGCTTGCAGGCCTGATAGCTTGTCAGCTTACTTAAAAGGCAATTAAAAGATGAATTGCAGTTATAATGACATAACTGAACTATCAATAAGCGGAGACCTGAGGGCGGTTCCTGACAGGCGCAGGGGCCCAACGCCGATCATCGGCAGATATACTCTTTGGGGTGGCAGAAGAAGGAAGGCAAGGAGGGACGGAGATAAGAAAGATCATATTTTTGTGGATCTATACAGCACAAGACTGTTGGTCGCGGTCTTATTCCTTTTAAGCCTGAGTTGTCTGGATGCATTTTTAACACTTGAATTAATAAATAAGGGCGTTGTGTATGAAGCAAACCCGGTTATGGCTTTTTTTCTGGATAAGGGCGTTTTTCAATTTTCTTTAATAAAATTTACAATAACATCCTTATCATTGATTGTCATGTGCCTTTTAAAAAATGTTAATATTACGAGAATATGCCTGCCGGTTATTATAAATATATACCTGATAGTAGTTGGTTACGAGTTATATCTCTATATCGTTGTTTAAATCAATTTTCCGACTTGAGATCAAATTAAGCAGGTATCTTGGGAGCAGCAAATACAGAAGGCTGCGTGGTAATTTTCTGACAATTTTTTATTATAGTTGTAGCAATGTCATAACAATTGATACTTGCCATGCTGTCACGTCTCTTAGTAAAAAAATCCGCCATATTATTAATTGATGAATTCAATATATTATCAAACTGTATAATGCCCAGATCTTCAATGGTGAGCCCAAGGTAGTTCTTTGCTACGGATTTAACTATTTTGCATACATTTCTTTCCTTGGTATCTTTAACCATGTTGATAATAAGTTTTATATTTAACGCATTAATGCAGTTCATCAGGTTTTCCTGCTGCTCTTCTCCAAGGACCTTGAACTCATCGTAAAGTTTTGCGATAGAGTCAATGGGTTCACCATTAACCGGTGAACAGGCCCGTTTAATAAGTTCCAGGGGCCCACTTTCTTTACTGAATGTATCATTTAAGTGGCGGAAAAGGCTTGCCTTGATAAACCCATAAGCATTTTGTATGGATGTGATCTGCGGGGTAAGCACAACTATTTTATTAGGCGCATACAGGAAGAAGTCCATCGTCGTAAAGGATGTTCCGGCGCCCAGATCCAGAAGCATGAAGTCTGCATCAAGTCTTTTTAAGTGATTAAGCAGGCGCGTTTTCTGTGTATATTTTGGATTGGCCATGCCCAGTATATCGTCAGCACCGCAAATTATACTCATGTTTTCTATGGGAGTGCTCATTATTACATCTTCAATTGCCTCAACTTTTTTATTAATGAAATCTGCCAGCGTATATTTTGGATATCTTATACCGACAAGGGTATGGAGATTACTGCCGCCAAGGTCCGCATCTACAAGTATCACTTTATTCCCCAGTCTTGCCAGTGAGGCGCCGACCATCAGGGTAACAATACTTTTCCCTACGCCTCCCTTACCGCCTCCTATAGCCCATAGTTTGTTCTTAATGTCGTCCATATTCCCTTTTATCTCCAATTATTATATTGCTCCCAGAGATTCCACATCATATTGTGGTCTTTGTTTTTCATTCCTATTAATTTTTCGATAATATCTAATTGCCAGCCTTCCAGGTCTTTGAATTCAATCCCCATTTTGATAGAAAATGTTCTTGGGTCCATTTTCGTTATCCACCTGATAATAGCAAAGATACTTACCTTATCCTCATTTGGTATGCTGAAAGATATCTTGATTTTTACATTATTCGTATTTTTTATATTGAATCTTCCATATTTATCATCAAGCTGAAGACACGCGCCGCTTATGGAAATATCCTTCAAGTATCCATTGAAAGATATGTGCTCTAAATTTTGAAAAAATACTTTAAACTCAGCGGGATAGGCAAATTCAGAGCGTGGGTATTTTCTCCTGTCTCTTACATCATCTTCAACATCGTCGGTCTCAGAAGTAATAAGTTCGTCTTCATAATGAGAAGCCCCGTTGTTCTCTTTATCATCGCCATTTATAACATCTCCTGTTGAAGAGTGAGCTTTTTTCATGGCTAAATCAATGATATCTTCATTGTTTGCCGTATTGTTGGGATTTTCTTCCTGCATATTGAATTAATACGGCACAAAAATATAAAACCTTTAGCTATTTTTTTAACACTACTTTTTCATCCTGCTCAATGCCTTATCATACTCAAGGGCTTTCTCTTCAGGCACCGTACCGCTGATTAAAAGCAGGATATTATCCTTTCTGAATATCCGCCATGCAGGGGACTGAGGGTCTTTATTCATCGATGAGTAGTAGTTTAAAGAATCAAGAAGTTTTCTTCCCGAGTCATAACTGGATACGACCCCTCCAATTTCTTCACCATAAAAAGGCATTAAAAATACTGTACTCTCAGCCGCTGCAGGTGAACCGATAGTGATCCCTCCCGTAACATCGACAACCTCCAGGCCGCTATCGTTAAGTGCCTTTACAACATCTTTACACTCCCATTTATAAAAATATGCTCTCTCCAAAACCTGTCTCGGTGGGCCAGGGAATATTTGAGGGGGTGGTGGATGGACTTGATGAACAACTTTTGCAGAAATGCTATCCAGGGATAGAAATAGAATAGAACATATTATAATGCTGATTCTTATTTTACTCTGGAAGTAAATCCCGAGTTCACACCTGATTTTTAAAGCCCTTTTCAGTTTCCGCATCTGATACATTTTGCTTTCATTAGTTGCTATAATTAGAGTCTGTTTATAAACTCTGCTTGTCTGTCATTGCGGCTTGTTTGGAATGAAGCAAAGGGTAATTTATAAACAAACACTAAATACTCGGGCATTCCCCGACTTCGTATTATTTTGTAATTACAAACAGACTCTGATTATTATTCGATAACATTAACAATAAAGAACTCAAAATGATAATTCACAGGACAATATTAAAGGAACTGCTCATTAATTTAACAGTTATTGTTTTTTCCCTTTCCATTATTCTTTTCATGGAGAAATTTGTCAAGATCACAAGTGTTCTAATTGGAACAGGGGCTGATTTAAGCGATATTTTAAAAATATTTATTTATTTACAGCCATCTATTTTATTGATCTCTATCCCTATGTCGATCCTGGTCTCCATATTTATTACATACGGCAGGATGTCTAATGACAGTGAAATAGTTGTACTGAAGGGATGCGGCATGAGTTTTTGGGGAGTTTCCAGAGCGGCCCTTATGCTTTCATTAGTGCTTTTCGTAATTCTTTTATTTGTCAGTCTTTATTTATTGCCGAGAGGCATGTCTTCCTTTAAGAAGACATTGTACGAAACAATTGTAAGAAAGGCCTCTATGACTTTTCAGGAAGAGGCTTTTTCAGATGTATTTCAGGGGAATATCATCTATGTAAGAGATGTAGTATCTGCGAATAAATTCAGAGGGATCTTTATTTTCAGGGCGGCGGACAAGACAGTTAAAGAACCTAAGTCCCCTATGGTGATTGTTGCAGAAGACGGTATGATAAGCTCTAATCCGGAAGAGGGGTTAATAAATATGACAATGAATAAAGGAGTTATTCATACATACAACAATAACACGTCATCTGAAATCACTTTCTCCAAGTATGAACTGGTGCTTACTGCAGAAATAGACCAGGAGAAAATAAGACCCGAAGAAATCCTTACCGGCAAGCTTTGGAAGGGGAGAAAAAGAATACCTTGGGCGATCGAATTGCACAGGAGATTGGCTTTGCCCTTTGCATGTATTATTTTTGGCATTCTAGGGCCGGCGCTTTCCAACAGAATGGGGAAAATAGGAAGGCTTGGCGGTCTTTCTATGAGTCTGGCGATCCTTATATTTTATTATCTGCTTCTTATTATCGGAGAGTCTTTTGCAAAGACAGGAAAGATACCGGCCTTTCTGGGAGGCTGGGCCCCTAATTTATTTCTTGGCGTTTTTGCCTGGATATTTTTCTACAGGGCTTATAAGGATAGGCCCATAAAAAGATTTTAACTAATTATGAAGATTCTCAGGAGATATTTTTTAAAGGAATTTATCAAGTTTTTACTTGTTTTCCTTTTCTGTTTTACAGCGCTCTCGATTGTAGCAGAGTTCTTTGACAAGGCAAACGTTTTTTACAGCCATGAAGCTTCTATCTATTTAATAATTCAATACCTGTTGTTACAGGCTCCCGGCGTAATGTTATATGCTTTGCCATTTGCAATATTGTTTTCCATACTTATCACTATCGGAATAGCTTCAAAATGGAAAGAGATAGTAATAATCAAGGCATCCGGCGGCAGCGTAAAAATATTTTTTACGCATTTCCTTGTACTTGGATTTGTTTTTACTCTTCTGTCGGTACTTATAGGAGAAACAGTTGTTCCTGATTTTGCAAGAAGGGCTGACTGGATAAGAAAGGTGAAGATAATGAAGGAAGAGCCAAAGATCATTTATAAAGAAGAGGCCTTATGGCTGAAAGGACTTGATAAAAGCTTGATTCGTATTGATGGTTTTGTAGCAGATGAAAATAAAATATTAAAGACAAGCATCTTTAATTTCAATACATCTTTCGGGTTGGAAAAAAGAATAGAGGCGGAAGAAGCTGTATGGATGAACGGGGGCTGGAACCTTAAAAACGTGACGGTTTTTGATTTCAGCAACAAAACCACAAAAAGATATGATTCTCTCAGATCTACTGTAATAGAGGAACCTGGAATATTCAAAGAGGAAGTGAGAAAGCCTGAAGAGATGAACTTTGTCGAACTTTATGCATACTACAAACGCCTTGAGAAAGCCGGATTTAAGAACCTTAAATATATAGTGCGTTTATACGAAAAGCTTTCATACCCGACCATAAATTTTTTCATGGCGCTTTTTGGCATCTCACTCGCGTTACATTCAAGATGGGGCGGCGGTATCAAGGCGGCAGGTTTTGGAGTTATTGTCAGTATAATATATTGGGTGATCTACTCAACAGGCATATCACTTGGGAATATGGGTTTTCTGCCTCCGTGGCTTGCTTCATTGATCTGTCCGGTTGTATTCGGCATCACCGGGAGCATAATGTATAAGAATATTAAAGAATAAAAATTTTCCCGGATTTTACAAGGGAAGCTAATCTCCATTATTAATGACAAACTCAGTTCCAAAAGGTTCCAGGAGGTGAAAGCTTGTGTCTGAGAAAAGTGTCAGTAAAAGATAACTGTCACTATTCACTGACACATTTACCACTTGAATCCTTAACCCCTGGACCCCTTGAAGCCTAGATGATAAGAAAGATCAGTGCGGGATCAGGTAATTAAACAATGTAAATACGAATACGGTGATGCTGATATAACCGTTCATATTGAAGAAAGCAATGTTAAGTTTACTGAGGTCGGTAGATTTTACCATGGCGTGTTCATATAGCAAAAGCCCGGAAGCTATAATAACTCCAAGGAGATAAATGCTGCTTAAATTAAACAGGGGTATAAGGCTTAAAAGGAGACCGATCGTGATTATATGAAATATCCTTGCTGTCCATAGTGAAACCTTTACACCGAATATGCTCGGTATCGAATAAATGCCGTGTCTTTTATCGAAATCCATATCCTGCAGGCCGTATAGGGCATCAAAGCCGGCAACCCAGAACATTACTGCAAGGCAAAGCGGCAGAATGTTAAAATCAAACTCTCCCCTTACGGCAATCCATGCGCCGAGCGGAGCAAGTGCAAGCGCTATCCCAAGTATTATGTGGCAAAGCCAGGTAAACCTTTTCGTATACGAATAAATAAGCAGTACCAGTACAAACAAGGGTGAGATCCTCAAACAAAGCGGGTTGAGTTTGTATGCGGCAAACAATAAGAGCCCAAAAGCGATCACAGTGAAAATAAGCGCCTCCTGAGTTTTAACAACTCCTTTGGGGATCTCCCTGTTTTCTGTCCTTGGGTTTAATGCATCAATTCTCCTGTCGATGATCCTGTTCATTCCCATTGCGCCTGACCGGCCGCCAACCATTGCTACTGTTATCCATAATATCTGATAACGTGATGGGATGCCGTCGGCAGCGATAAGCGCTGATGTGAATGCGAAAGGAAGCGCAAAAATGGAATGGGAAAATTTAATAAGTCTTAAATAATCTCTGATTTTCTTTAAGATAACAGTCATAAATCTACATGCAGAGTACTGATAGATTTTATTGTAATTTTTAGTGATGTTAAAAGCAACCATACTGTCTCTCCGTCATTTGTACAGACTCAATAACAAATCTATAAATATGGCAACTATTGACAGAATAAAAATAATTAAATAATTAATGTCCTCATGAGATTTTTTTAATGACGACAGAAGATATGTTGTTACCTCTCTTTCTTCATCCGAAAGGCAGGCGTTGGCCCGGACCTTTTCAATCAGTTCGAAGTCCCTGATCACGTTCTTTCTTTTTCTTGCAATAACATAGCGGTACATAAAGAAACCGATATACCCGATTACCCCTATATACCAGACAGGCCTCACCCATGCAGGCTCAAGACGCTGAAAAATTATAATTATTCTGAATGCAATGGCTGAAAGAATGCCAAGAAAAAAGAAGCTGTAGCTTATATAACCCGGGACTGTATGCGGAAGTTTCTTTTTGGTCAACTTTTTTCTTCCAATCCGTATTTTTTTATCTTATACCCTATCTGGCGCGGCGTAATTCCCAGAAGTTTTGCCGCTTTGGCCTGAACCCATCCCGACTTTTCGAGGGCGTCGCGGATATTTGTCTTTTCTATCTCCTCGATATTAGTGATTAATGAAACGGATTTATTTAAAACTTTTAGGCGGCGAACACTCAGTGAATCGGGCAGATCTGACGGGGCAATTATATCTGAAGTTGACATGATCACCAACCGCTCAATGGTATTTTCCAGTTCCCGGACATTTCCGGGCCAATCGTAGTTCAGGAGAATTTGCAGGGCATTTTTATCAGGATGTACAGAACGGTTATGTTCATTATTGAACTTTGCCAGAAAATACTCAATCAGTGTATTGATGTCTTCACTTCTTTCCCTGAGCGGCGGAAGAAAAACCGGGATAACATTTAGCCGGTAATACAGGTCTTCCCTGAATTTTCCCTGTGATACATAGTGCTCCAGATCCCTGCTTGTCGCGGTAATTATCCTGACATCGACCTTGATGGTCTTTTCACCGCCGACCGGCTCAAATTCTCTTTCCTGCAGTACCCGCAGGATTTTCGGCTGCAGCGTCAATGGCAGGTCGCCGACCTCATCAAGAAAAATTGTCCCTTTGTCAGCAAGTTCAAACCGGCCCTTTCTTGAAGATATGGCGCCTGTAAACGCGCCCCTCTCGTGGCCAAAAAGTTCTGATTCAAGAAGTCCTTCAGGTATCGATGCACAGTTAAATTTAATGAACGGGTACTTGCTCCTTGGGCTCATATAATGGATCGCCCTGGCGATGAGCTCTTTCCCTGTGCCGCTCTCTCCCCGTAAGATTACCGTTGCCTTTGTCGGAGCTACGCGGTGGACAGCCGCAAATACTTCCTGCATCCTGTCTGATTGACCGATGACATTATCTATGCTGTATTTTCCCTTTAGTTCCCTTTTTAAAATCTCTTTTTCTTTTTCGACTTTTTCGTAGCTTTCCCACAGCCTGACAAACTGTGCTATAAGGGAGGCAACAATTTTTAAAACCCTGAGGTCATCATCCACACTCCCGTGTTTTATTGAATAGATCCTGTCTACGCTTAATACGCCCAACACCTCATTCTTAAATTCTATCGGGACACTCAGGTAAGAGATCCCGTCTTTTTCAGGACGTGAACCTGTCCTGTTCAAAAAGAGAGGTTCCTTCCCGATATTAGGGATCACCATAGGCGTTTTTTTACCGAGAACTCTTCCAACAATGCCTTCCCCGATCCGATATTTGCCTTTTTCGATATTTTGTTTTGTAAGTCCGTGGGCAGCAGCAATGCGCAGTTCCTGTGACAGCGGGTCCAGCAGGAACACGCATCCTCTCTGCATCTCAAGAAGATTCCCGAGAGCCGCCATTGCAGAGGAAAGGTTTTTCTCGAGATCGAAAGATGCGGTCAGAACCTTGCTGACTTCGAGAATAGCGGCAAGTTCCCTGTTCTTATGAACGATCAGATCTGTTTTATGATGCTTTTCAGTCATGGTAAATTCTACACGAAATGAAGGATTTTAATAACTATAAACTGTTTCAGATCACTTCCCGATACAGAAATTGCTGAATATCCTGTTGAGAACGTCTTCCGGCGTAGTAATACCGGTAATATCACCGATTGCATCAAGCGCTTCTCTTAATTCAACTGAGAGGAATTCCGGAGAGGTTTTCCTCACAACAGCTTTTATGAAGGCTTCAATGGATAAAAGGGCTTTTTCAAGGGCATGTACATGTCTGAGGTTAGTGACTATATTCACGCTGCTTTCGGTGTTGCTGTGTAAAACAGTATCTGCTATCCTGTTTTTTAATTCATCAAGTCCCGTTCCTTCTTTGGCGGAGATGCTGACGACCTGAGAATTCCCGGTTGCCTTTTTTGTAAGGGCGGGTTTAAAACCCGCCCCTACATCATTCCATTCTATTTTTTGTGAAAGGTCGGTCTTGTTTATGACTAAGATAACATTCTTTGAAAGCGATTTTTCGATCAGCTCTTTATCAGTATTGTGCAAAGTGCTGCTTCCGTCAAGGATCAGCAGAACCAGATCTGCATCTTCCATGGCCTTAAGGCTTCTTTTAACTCCCTCTTTCTCAGCAATGTCCTTAACCTCCCGTATCCCGGCGGTATCCATGATCTTTACAGGAATTCCACTGATGTTTAAATATTCTTCAATAACATCCCTTGTAGTCCCGGGGGTTTCTGTTACAATAGCCCTGTCATGTTCAAGCAGTGCATTGAGTAAAGATGATTTGCCGACATTCGGCCTGCCTATGATAGCGGTTTTAAGACCTTCCCGCAGTATAATGCCATACCGTGAACTGTTTATAAGTTTCTTCAGCGAATGCTGGATACTGAGCGCTTTCTTTTTCATGTCTTTTAATGACAGGGATGTTATATCCTCTTCGGGGAAATCGATGTGTGCCTCAACAAATGCGGTCAGTTCGATAAGCTCCTCCCTTATCATTCCCAGTTTTTTTGAAAGTCCTCCCCTTAGCTGTGCTATTGCGGTCTTTTGGCTTTGCTCTGTCATTGCGTTAATAGTGTCAAGCACTGCCTCGGCCTGTGCAAGATCGATCCTGCCGTTTAGAAAAGCCCTTTGCGTGAACTCTCCCGGTTCCGCAAGTCTTGCCCCTGAATTTATAACAAGCTCCAGAACCCTTCTCAAAGGCACAATGCCTCCATGACAGTTTATTTCAACGATATCTTCTTTAGTATAAGTATTCGGTGCTTTCATCACCGAGACAAGCGCTTCATCAACTATCTCTTTATTTTTAGGATTAACGATATGACCGTAGACGATCCTGTGAGAAGGCGTTTGTTTGATTTTTTTCTTTTTGGGGGAGATGAAATTTTTATCAGCGATTTTTACTGCGTCTTTGCCGCTGAGTCTCACAATGCCGATACCGCTGCTGCCTAACGGCGTTGATATAGCGGCTATTGTGTCGTCAGTATGCATGATTAAGCACAGAGGACAGAAGGTTCAATGGCAAATTATGCCTTTTTATTCACAAAGTACTGCTGTACAATTCCAAGGACATTGTTTACAAGCCAGTAAAGGACCAAACCCGAGGGAAAGGACAGGAACATAAAAGTAAATATGATCGGCATAAACATCATGATCTTTGCCTGTGAAGGTTCCATGGTCGTGGGGGTCATCTTTTGCTGTATTACCATTGTTACTCCCATAATGATTGGTAATACATAATAAGGATCTTTTGCAGCGAGATCTGTTATCCATAATGCAAACGGCGTACCCCTCAGCTCAATTGCCTTATTAAGGACATTATAAAGAGCAATGAAGACAGGTATCTGCAGTAACATCGGCAGGCAGCCGCCGACAGGATTGACCTTATGTTTTTTATACAGAGCCATCATTTCCTGCTGCATCTTCTGCGGGTCTTTCTTGTGTTTCTCCTTTATATCAGCCATCATGGGCTGGATCTTCTGCATCTTCTTCATCGATTGCTGGCTCTTATTCAGAATGGGAATAAATGGTATCCTGACAACAATTGTTATAAGAATTATGGCCCAACCGTAGTTACCCAGAAACTTGTAAAAGAATTTCAGTACCCAGAAGAGGGGCATCGCAACAACTGTGAACCAGCCAAAATCGACTATATGTTCCAGGCCTTTGTTTAAGTTCTTAAGCCTGTCATATTCCTTGGGTCCTGCATAAAAAATGAAATCCTGCTTTGGCTGCTTTACCTTAAATGCGATCTCTGAGGAAGCGCCTTCTTTCCAAACTTCTGCCCCATCACTTTGAGCAAGAGGGATAAGGGCTGCGGTAAAATATTTATCCTCCTGGGCGATCCAATGGATGTTGCCTGTAAAATTTAATTTTTCTATTAACTTATCATCAAATTCCTTCCTGTCTGATTCGATCAGGAGAACCGGTCCTTTATGTTCGCTCTGTGCTTTGTCAAAAAGACCAAAGTCTGTTCCTACAGGCAGGGTGTAAGAAGGTATGTTTACAGTTTCTATGGAAAGATCAACCTTATAATCATCATTATGGAAGGTAAATTTCTTCTTTATGGAAATAGCGTTGTCACTATAAGTAAAAACAAGTTCTGCACTGTTGTTGGCTTTTGAAAGCGTGAGTTGTTTGGTATCAGGTTCATAGATCGCTTTTAGCGGCAGACTGCGTTTATCACCTTCCAATAACATTCCAAGTGGCGGGACCACGCCGGGTGACTTTAAAAGAACAACAGGCATTTTGCTGTTGTCTTTGAAATTTTTCAGCTCCCATGATTTGATTATCGCCCCCTGAGTCGAAAAAACGGCTTTGTACAGTTCTGTCTCAACAATAATGTCACTCGCTGCGGATGCTTGCATTGCCGGTGCAATTTCTGAAGGAACCTGCTCTGCCGGCTGGACAGTTTCGGGTTTAACAGCCTGATCTTTTGACAGATCGGACTGTCCCGCAGGCGCTGGTTTCTGTGGCACAGGTTTCTGAAAAAAATAGGACCAGCCTAACAATATACCGAGTGATAAGACAACAGCTAAAAGCGTACGTTTTTCCATTTAGTTCCTTTTTATAAAAAATTAACGGGGGTTATTAAGACTTTCTACAGGGTCATATCCACCGGGATGCAGTGGATGACATTTCATGATCCGTTTTGCAGAGAGCCGTAATCCCTTAAATAAACTATATCTTTCTACTGCCTCAATACAGTAGGTAGAGCAGGATGGATAAAATCTGCATGAGTGAGGCAGGAATGGTGAAATGTATTTCTTGTAGTGTTTAACTGCAGAAATTACAAGTGTTTTCATTACACAGACAATTTTTTCCGGCCTTTGGCACGTCTTCTTTTAATTACATTACGGCCGCCTTTTGTGCTCATTCTTACAAGAAAGCCATGCGTCCTTTTACGCTTCTTATTATGTGGGCGGTATGTTGTGTATGTCATGATGATCTCCTGTTTAGAGTAAAAGAAAATATTCCAGGTTTTTAAATTAACATAATATTTTACTTATGAGTCATAAAAAAATCAAATTGTTCAGATTCCAAGCTTTATCCGCATGTTACAAGCTGATAAATTCATGCTGTTTAGTTTTAGTGTCGAACACAATAATTGTTGCTTTATCTCCGAAACCGTGCACAGTGCCGGGATTCAGCACGATGGTCTTTCCGACCACTGCATTTTCACATTGATGTGTATGCCCATACAGTACCACATCGTACCTTTGACACTCTATTAAGGCATCTTTTATTTGCAGCTCTGTGCCATGGTAACAGGCAAACCTGCAGCCTTCTGTTTCAAACTCATAGAAATCCCCTTTGATCTCACCGCCTGCTTCATTGAACGCGGAGATCAATCTGAACTTGTCTCCATCATTATTGCCGAAAATGCCCACTAATTTTATTTCTTTGAAAAGATTCACTGAACCGGGATTAACAAAATCACCGAGGTGAATTACATGATCGACCTTTCTTCCCTTGAAAAGTCCTATGCTTTTCCTGATATTCTCAAAGTGGTCATGTGAATCCGACATTATCCCGATTTTCATGGTGTAATCGACTCCCTTAAAGATAATTTATCTGTTAACATTTTAAACCAATGTGAATTTATAAATCAAAAACTTTTCGGAAAGGGTTTGTTCTTCGGCAATGAGGCTGTGTCTCCAATCGAACTGCCTTGAAATTAAAACCTGTAAATAACCATCCCGGTCAGGAGCTTAGGATAAAAATAGGTTGACTTCGGCGGCATTCGTTGTCCGGCGAGAGCGACTTCCTTGACGTCTTTGACGCTTGTGGGATTCAGGAAAAAAACTGCCTCAAACAAACCCTTCCTGGCCCTTTCCACTGCGATGTCAGGATCCATCTCATATTCATAATGATCTATCTTCAGAAGCCTTTCAAATATCAATTTGTGGAGTACCGTTACATCAAGATCTTTCAGGCATTCAGGCATATCTGTTTCCATCTTTGAACCGTTAAACACCAGAGAGTAATATGTATTAGCATTAGTGAGAAACATTCCAAAAGAATGTGCACTATTATGCATGGCTTCAAACATCTGCTGCCTTGCCTGTTTTTCAGATGTTGCGCTGGAGTTTATTTTTTGTATGTCAAAATACTGCCTGATAGTCTCTTTTATGTTGATCTCTGAATTTATCTCGACAAGCCTGTGTGTTGGCAGGAGAGTAAGCCCGTCATCTTCCATGTTGGCAAGAAACATCAGAGTATAATTAAAAGGCTCTTCCCCTGTCCTGGCAAGACCTTTATCTTCCATCTCTTTCCTGAACTTGAGAGATGTCTCATAGCGGTGATGGCCGTCTGCAATAAAAATATCTTTATCAGACATTTCTTTTATGATCGCATCGATTGCACCCCTGTCATTTATACGCCAGAGCCTGTGAATAAATCCGTCACCGTTTTTTGCTTCTATGAAGGGCTCTTGTTTGACAACATTATCAATAATCGATGAAGTGATCTTTTCTTCACTGCTGTACAGGGAAAATATAGGGCTTGTATTTGCCTGGCAGTACCGAAGGATATTCAGCCTGTCCGATTTGGGCTTTGAATATGTCATCTCATGCGGATGGATCCTCCCTGAACCTAATTCCTCGATCTTGACCGCGCCGAGAAAGCCCCTTGTTTTTTTCTGCTGATCATTTATAACGTAATTTATCTCGTAACAATAAAATGCCGGCTCAGTATCGTCTATCAGGATCCCCTCATCACGCCATGCTGACAAAAAACCTGAAGCCCGTGTATAACGGTTCCTGCCCTCGTTATCGCCGTCCTCGTCTTTACCAAAATCAATACGGATGACATTGTAAGAGCTTCGCCTGTAAAGAACATCCTTGAACTCAGGCGTAACAATATCATACGGCGGCGCCATTGTCTCATTGGCGTTCACCTTCTGAGGATCATACAGAGTACCTTTAAATGGAATTACTTTCGCCATAAAAATATTTTTTACCACAGAGAACACAGAGGGTTTTAAATCAGGAAGTTAAGAAGATAAGACGCTGCGAAGTTGAGAAAAAATACTATTCTTTTACTCATCTTCTTAACTTCTCATCTTCTATTCTCTGTGACCTCTGTGGTAAATTTTCAGTCTCCTTCAAACTCGGTAAGACAATAAACCTTATAACCTTTTTCTTTCAACTTTTTCTCTCCTCCGACATCGGGGAGATTGACGATAAAGGCCATTTCTGCGACAACACCGCCAAGCTTTTCGATCAGCGTTGCAGCAGCTAATGCCGTACCGCCCGTTGCAAGTAAATCATCGACAAGAAGGACTTTTACCCCCTTAGCTATTGCATCCTTATGGATCTCAACTGTATCAGTTCCGTATTCAAGCTGATATTCATGCCTTACAACTTCTGCGGGCAGCTTGCCCTTTTTTCTCACAGGAATAAATCCTTTCCCGAGCGTATAGGATAATGCGCCGCCTATAATAAAACCTCTTGCCTCTATCCCGACAATAATATCGAAATTTATATCACCCTTTATATATCTCTGGGTGAGATTATCGATAACCAATCTGAAGCCTACAGGGTCTTTGATAAGAGTGGTTATGTCCCTGAACATAATGCCTTTCTTGGGATGATCCGGAATAGTTCTTATTTTTGATTTAATCGGCATATGCTGTTCTCCTTTCTTTAAAGGGTTCGAGGGTAATGTAGGGGCGGGTTTTAAACCCGCCCCTACAAGAACCTTAAACCATGTTCATACTATTTCACACAAATATCATCATATTCTTTTATTCTGGGAATAACAGTTAAAAAGAGCTTTATAACATTACCTGAATTTTTCTTCATGGTCCCCAGGATCATTTCCCATGTCACCGGCTCCTCTTCTTCATGCCAGCAATCATAATCGGTGGACATTGCTATTGCGGCATAATGTATTTTCTTCTCCCTTGCAAGTACAACTTCAGGGACCGTGCTCATGTTTATTACATCCGCATTCCAGCTCCTGAACATGTGGCTTTCAGCCTTGGTTGAGAAACGCGGGCCTTCTATCGTGATAACTGTTTTGTTTTTGTGATAGGTTAAATTCAGTTCCCCTGCAGACAAAGCAAGCAAATCAATAAGGTTCTGACAAAACGGTTCCGCCATCGGGGTGTGTACTACAACATCCTCGTCAAAAAAGGTGGTTTCCCTCTTTCTTGTATGATCTATGAACTGATTTGGAAATACAAGGTGCCCCGGGGCTATTTCTTCACGCAGAGAGCCGACCGCGGTTGATGCAAGTATATGTGTACAGCCCTGCTCTTTTAATGCCCATATATTTGCCCTGAAGTTTACTTTGGATGGAAAAATTGAATGGTCCCTTCCATGCCGCGCAATGATAACCACATCGACTCCGTCAATTGTACCGCATGTCAGCAAGGAGGTAGGTGAACCGTAAGGGGTATCAAATTTAACTTCTTTTGTATTCTTAAGGATCTTTGGATCATCAAGCCCGGATCCGCCTATAATTCCTACTTTCACCATAAATTACCTCTTTCTTTCTTCATTATGAGTTGTTATGAATAATGCGAGGACATCAACGACTATTTATATTAGATAATTCAGAAAGAAAAATCAAAACGACTTGCTGCGGGGTGTCTCATGTGAGAACCACGCCTGAGAACCACGCCTTTTTTATCATTAAGAAGTTTTTTTCTTCTTACACACAGACTTTAAAAACCCGATAAGATTCGACCTTGCATCTTTATCCGGAAGAAATCTGAAACAGTTTAACAGCTCCTGCTCCTGAAGGGACAGAGTCTTTTCTCCCTGGATGGAGTAGTTTTTATCTTCCCGTTCTTCAGATACAAGGAACTCTTTTGTGCTTTCAAAGAAAAAACTAATTGGAACCTTTAAATTTTTAGCGATGATGAAGAGCCTCTCAGCGTTTACCTTGTTTGTCCCTTTTTCATATTTTTGTATCTGCTGGTAGGTTACCCCTATCATTTCTCCAAGTCTCTCCTGAGAAATGTTAAGTTGCTCTCTCCTCTGCTTGATTCTGTAACCGATCGTTTTGTTATATACAAGCATATTTTCCCTTCCTCCTCAAATTACAACTCCGGGCTGTAACTGTCTACCAACCTCAGGTTGTCTATTCTTGATTATTAACAACCTACGGTTGTATCATATTTGTGTGATAGTGTAGGGATAACTGACTATCAGGTTACGGATTAATAAGATTAGAATCTGAAAGGAGCTAAGACATGGCTAATTTAAACTGTTGGGAATTCAAGAAATGTGGACGAGAGACTGGAGGATTAAAAATCAAAGAAATGGGAGTATGTCCGGCTACCACAGAAGCTTCCTGCAGTGGTTTGAACGGTGGTAAGAACGCAGGCCGTATTTGTTGGGCTGTTGCCGGTACATTCTGCGGGGGGAAGGTTCAGGGTCGTTATGCACAAAAGTTTGTATCGTGCATGTCTTGCGACTTTTTCAAAACAGTTAAACAGGAAGAAGGGGGCGACAAGTTCATCCTGTTAAAACCCGGGCAGAAATATAAACCATAAGTGAAATAGCTGGAATTCAAACGGAATTCAGATATTGACAGCACTATTGTGGTTTAATAAAATTACTTCCCCAATTGATACTGTTGCTGTGCAAGAAAAAGGAAATAGTAATAATGAATGACTCTTTAAGATTATATGTGCAAAAGATCTCAAAACTCCCCACTATCCCCATTATAGCGCAGGAGATATTAAATATCGTTGATGATGATCTCGCCTCAATTAACAAGCTGGAGAATATTATTGAGAAAGACCCCGCCATATCAGCGAAGATTTTAAGCGTTGCCAATTCCGCGTTCTTTGGTTATCAAACTCCATCCGTCACTGTTACCAATGCAATAATAAGAATAGGTGTCAATAATGTAAGAAATATCGCCCTCGGAATATCTTTGATGACCGTTTTTATTGATGAGAAGCCTATCCGTACGGTTGATGCTCAATACCAGAGAATCTTTAAACATTCTTTAGCAGTAGGAATGGTTGCGAGACAATTATCAAGAGAATTAAAGATAAATATCTCTGATGAGATTTTTATTAATGGGATATTGCATGATCTCGGATTTATGGTCCTGAACAGGTACTTCCCCCAGATGTTTTTGAACGTGTTAGGTGAATTCAGAAAAATAAAATGTCTTCTTGAGGCTGAGAAAAAGATTCTCGGCTTCACTCATGCCGATATAGGCATGTGGCTTGCCGACAAGTGGAATTTGCCCGAAGATATTATAGACACGACCCTCTATCATCATACACCTTTACTCGCAAGATCAAATCAGGATCATGTTGCGCTTATGCACATAGCAGACTATATAACGACTAAAAATGTCTTCAATATAACCGAAACCGACCCGGACTATCCTCTGGATATGTCAACATTTGATATCCTCGGGATATCCGAGAATGATTTCAATGAAATTGAGACAACAATAAACAAAGAAATGCTTTCTGATGAAATATTTAATTAATGGGTAACGACTCTTTATTAACATGGTTGAATAACGTATTTACAAAAGAGGGTTATATCCCCTCTTCATATGAGGGGTTGCGACCTGAAGAAAAAATATTGGCAGAAAAAATAACAGATCTCTGTAATAAAGCCGGAAATTACGAGAACCGCTCAAAAGTTTATCTTCAGGCGCTTAACAGAACAGAAGGGTTTTATGAAGTATCAATAAGGGCTCTTTCTGCATTAATAAAAGTCGGCAAACTTGGAGAAGAAGCAAGAGATGTAAATACATTATGCAAGAATACCCTTGAAGTATTTTCTCAGGAACTTGAATTCGAAAATTGCTCGTTAATGCTCAAAGACCCGGACGGCGAACACCTTTTATTAATGGCTGGCAGAGGACGCGGAGACAGGTATTTGACAAGAGCCTGGGAAAAGGGGAGAAGGATAAAGATCGGCGAGGGGATTGCCGGACAGGTAGCAAAAACAGGAGAGTACATATTTGTATCGGATGTGACCAAGGACAGCAGATTTACAAATTTCAAAATGAAAGTGAACGTCACTTCTCTGCTCTCTGTCCCGCTGAAAAGCGAAAACGAAATAATAGGCGTTATCAATTTCAGCCATCCCCTTTTAGAGGCCTTCGATGAAAACAGGATTAACCTTATGCTCCTTCTTTCAAATTTTGTGGGACAGATGATAACACTGACAGGGCTTCACAACAAAATAGCAAACTGGAACGAGACATTGAAAAAAGAAGTTCAGGGGAAAACACGGGAATTAGTAAAAAAGAACAGGGAGTTGCAGAAAATTGCAGTGAGCGATCCTTTTACCGGGCTTTACAACAGGAGATTTTTTTCTACCCGTCTTGAAGAGGAATTTTCAAGAGCAATCAGATATCACGAGCATTTTTCACTGCTCATTCTCGACATAGATAATCTGAAACCGATAAACGACACTTACGGGCATTTAGCAGGTGACAGGGTCATAAAGGGACTTGCAAGGGTTTTAAAAAAGCTGGGAAGGAAAGGCGACGTGATTGCGCGAATCGGCGGTGATGAATTCGGATATGTCCTGATTGAAGCCCACAAAAGAGATGCGCATAAATTTGCAACGAGAATAAAAGAGAGCTTAGCAATGGCTAAGTTTAGCGGTCTCGATCTAAACCCGACCGTCAGTATCGGCATCGCACGTTCTACACTAAAAGGATTGAAAAGGTATCAGGACATCTACAAAGCAGCGGATGACGCCCTGTACGTAGAGAAGAAGAAAAAGAAGATACCAGGCTTACTTGGCAGTTCCACGCCTAAAAAGCAATAAAATAAAGTGGTTAAAACATGATTATAAAGCAACCTGTTTTTCATAGAACTCTCTGGCAACGGACTGCTTCTCTGTTACGTATGAAAATATCTCGTCGTAATTTTCAAAAAGTACATTAATTATTTTTTTATCCAAAAGCTGTCCCTCAGAAAATTGTTTTAGAATCTGAACAATTCCTTCTCTGGGCATCCCTTTTCTATAGGGCCGATCTTCGGCCAATGCCGTAAATATATCCGCCACACCTAAAATCCTTGCGCCCGTGCTGAGGTAGTCCGCTTTACAATGAAACGGATAGCCTGAGCCGTCGAGCCTTTCATGATGATAAGCCGCCCATTCGGCAATATGTTTAATTCCCCCGATAGTGTTGATTACCGCATAGGTGTAATACGTATGCGATTTCATGACAGCCATTTCTTCTTTTGTGAGTGTTTTTTTCAATGGAAGCTGCAGGAGGTTTTTTCATAATTTCTTCACATTGAGATGATATCTTACCTTTATGAATACAATCAATAACTCAGCATATAAGAAATACAGGTTGGCCATGATCGCAAGATCAGACTATGAGGATTCATTGCTGTTGTTCGCAACTGAATTGATAGATTTAAAGGAGTGTAACCATATCAATTTGTTTTTGGACATGAGAGAAGAAGAGCAGATACGAAAATATATAGAGCATACTAATAAGTTTTTGGAAAATTAGAAGATAACCGGATTTTCTCCCCACCTCCTAAAGCGGGATATCTCATTTGGGTATCCCGCCTTTTTTATCAGGCAATTTCCACAAAACCATTTAAGAACTGAGTTTTGATTGTTTAGAAAATATAAGGAATAAATAATTCAGGCATCACAATTATGTACGTAGAGTGACAATATGGGTTTAATTGTCAGTCAAGAATATACGCATATTTTTTTAAAATTCAAGAGGTTGCTAATTGGTACGGTTTCTGCTATTAATTGCGGATAGAGGATATTATTACAATTAGGCATATAATCGCGTTATCCATACTTTTAATAAAACAATATTTCAATATTGATAACATTAGCAAAAGTATGTGCAAGGAGAAATTTAAATGAACAACATATCATCAGGTCATGAGCTATATCATGATATTTTCGGCTCTGTTCTCGATAGAATTAACATGACTCCATATCTCTTATTGAAGACTTATAATTATGCGACTGCACTTAGGCAGGCCACAAAAATAATGGGAAACCGTGGCTTTGATACTTTAGAAGGCAATGATCTGGAACTATCCGAAAAAGAGAGGGCAGTAAAGTACATAAGGGAAGCATATCGTTATTGTTATAATTTTCTATTTCCTTCTATAAAAGTACAGCTTAACAAGCTCGAAGCCCTGAATTCATTAAATTACCAGGTATACAGGAACTGTCTGCAGGTTATCGCTGCAATTGAAATGATACTCGATAACCGCGAATTCAGAGACATAGTGTTTGAGGACCCTCGTCATCTGTTTCTCATGGCTTCATCAATAAAGTATCCCCATGTCTTTCATGGTTATAAAGACAAAAATATGGATGTTGCTCCTGACTGGCAACAGACAGCCTGCTCCATTCTCAAAGTTGCCTATCTGGTGAAGTCCATAGAGGAAGACAGTCAGGACATTAATGATTACGGACAACTGGGCTTGTTCTTTGAAATTAAAGGGCAAGGGCTTCATAATCTATACAACTATGACTGGCATACTCCACCTTACATTCCTGAAAGCGATGCTGCACAAAGGGCTTTTGTAAAGATTTCCACTTTTTTCCTCAAGCTTAAGGAGCTTGTCAGCTATGATATCAGCAAGGGATGCCTTGTTTTTAAAAGCGGAGACGGTGTTGAGGTGGACATTGTCAGTATAGAGTCCAGATTGAAAAGCCCTAACAGCATGTTTACAAAATTAGGAGTGAATATTGAAGGTGAAGCCCACATTATCAGAGATATTCTTGCTATTACTTTCATTCTAAAAAACAGGGATGATACGTTGATGCTGTTTCACGCCTTACAGAAAAGAGGGGTCATACTGCAGGAGAATACCCTTTCCCAGACTATCACCCAGACACTTTTTGACTCCCCTGAAAGCATGCTTAGCGCTGTGAAAAAACTGATACTAAGTCTCTCAAAAAGTGAGGGCCGTGGAGAAATACCTACGGATGTGGAATTGACCGGATATGCCAGGAACTTTTATGAAGCTTTGAGCATTAATGCTGCAAAGAACCCATATTCTGCAATGGGTCACAATAAGTTTCAATGTAAGTTGAATATATCCATTCCGATTCACAGGAGTGCGGCAACAAACAAAATTATAATTCCCGGCACCGCAGAATTTCTGGAGAGAAACAAGATCGATAAAAAAACCGAACAGCATACCCTTGCCTTAGAACTGAGAATATCTGATGAGCATAGCTGGCAGCTCTCTGAGCAGAAAGGAGACTCCAACCATGACGCATACAAATTCCGCCAGTTAGTGTCGTTAATGAGAAGGGTATTTAAGAGCAGATTTTACTTTCCTGAAGAATGCGTTACTCAACTGCGTGATGATCAGAAAAAACTTTTTCTGTAACAAAATACCAATAGAGTTGAAGATCGTATTTTAACAGGCAAGCGAGAACAATCCCCTTTCCCATTATATTGATAAGGATAGAATATAAGAATCCTTCCCCCGTGCACTCAATTATCAGACTGTATTTCGTCAAACATTAACAAATAATCCCAAACAAATTTGTCGGACAATTATGTCGTTATAGTTACAATTATGTTGCCAGCATAAGGTTTGTTATTAATTATATCAATAAGTTACGCTCTGGCACGATTTTAGCAATATAAAATTCAAAGGAATCATTCATGAATTCATTAAAGGAACAGATAAGGGAAATTGAGAAGGAAGAAATAATCAGGGCCTTAAAAGAATGCGACTGGGTGATGGCAAGAGCTGCACGTAAGCTTGGCATTACTGAAAGGATGATAGGGTACAAGGTTAAAAAATATGGAATAAGAAAGGAGGAGGGGTAGAGACAGAGTTGTAGGGGCGAGGCGGTGCCTCGCCCATCAGCAGGCATCAGCCTGCCATACAAAAAAATTAGGAGGGTAACATGAAAATCTTTAGAGTCGTTGCAGTAAAAACAATATTGCTTGTTTTGTTGGCCGGAATTGCATATGCCACACCGTCTACACAGATATGGATCCCGTCTACAGATATACAGCCGTATAAGAAGGTGCATTTCGGTCTTGACAGTTATATTAAGACTCAGAGTCAGAACGGCGTTACAGAACCTACTGTTTCTAATATAGGGTTAACCGCCGGTATATTACCGTATGAGAAGGTTCAGGTGGAACTTGGAGTTGATTACAGGGACACCGGCGGCGATCACACATACCCCCTCTTGTTTAATGCAAAGATCGGGACTCCCGAAAATGCCCTGTTCACAGGTTCCCCGGCCATAGCGTTGGGAGGATATGATTTCGGCACAAAGAATGATATAACTAACTACAATCTGTACTATGGTCTTGTAGCAAAGACATTCGGAAATTTCGGGAGATTTTCAGCCGGATATTACACCGGGAATAAAGACCTTTTAGTAGACATCGATGGCAATAAGGATAACAATGGGGTGCTTCTTTCATGGGACAGGACGATTTCGGAGATATCGGACAAGCTCTGGGCTGCAGTCGATTATCAGGGCGGCGACAACGGCTACGGCGCATTGAGTGTTGGCGTTGCCTGGAAATTTGCACCGAATGTTGGCGTGATATTCGGCTATGATATATTTAATAAAAGCACTTACAAACCGACTGCAACCGTACAGTTGGATATAGACTTTTAACTAAGGAGGGATAACATGAAACGACTATTGAGTATTTTAGTAGTAATGGGTTTATTGGCATTGGCAAATTTTGCTTTTGCAGAAGAGGCGGGTTTGTCCCCTTCTGTAACGGCAGCGGTTGAACAGACTGCGCCTGCTCCAAAAGTTGATACAGGAGACACCGCGTGGGTTTTAATCTCCACCGCCCTTGTTATGCTGATGACGCCGGGGCTTGCACTCTTTTACGGCGGGATGGTCCGGCGCAAGAATGTATTAGGGACAATAATGCAGAGCTTTATAGCGCTTGGTGTTATCACTATTATTTGGGTGCTTTACGGGTACAGCCTGGCATTCGGCCCTGATGTTGGACACGTTATAGGGAATCTTGACTGGATAGGACTAAAGGGTGTTGGGCTTGAGCCGAATCCTGATTATGCGGCAACTATCCCGCATCAGGCGTTCATGATATTCCAGATGATGTTTGCTGTTATCACTCCTGCACTCATAACAGGAGCGATTGCTGAACGGTTTAAATTCAGCACATATCTCGTATTTCTTGTGCTCTGGGCGACATTTGTATATTTTCCTCTTGCACACTGGGTCTGGGGTGTCGGCGGCTGGATAAGAAACCTCGGAGCGCTTGATTTCGCCGGAGGTCTTGTAGTGCATATCAGCTCAGGTGTATCGGCTCTGGCTGCAGCAATTGTTGTCGGGAAAAGAAAGGGATACGGCAAAGAACCGATGATGCCGCATAACATTACCATGACTTTAATAGGGGCTGCATTGCTGTGGTTCGGCTGGTTTGGGTTTAACGGCGGCAGCGCAGTCGCATCAGGCTCTCTTGCAACATCAGCCTTTGTTGTTACGCATATCGCAACGGCAGCAGCGGCATTGTCCTGGATGTTTACAGAATGGAAGCACAGGGGAAAACCGACTGCGCTCGGCGCAGCATCAGGCGCGGTTGCGGGACTTGTTGCAATTACTCCTGCATCCGGTTTTGTCGGACCCATGGCATCAATTATTATCGGGCTTGCTGCAGGGGTTATCTGCTACCTGGCAATTAATCTCAAGTCAAAATTCGGATACGATGACTCTCTCGATGTAGTTGGTGTTCACGGAGTAGGCGGCACTTGGGGCGCAATTGCGACCGGTCTCTTTGCATCAAAGGCGATTAATTCGGCAGGCAATGACGGTCTGTTTTTTGGAAATCCGTCTCTCTTAATGAATCAGCTGATAAGCATTGGCGCTGCATGGGTCTATTCCTTTGTAATTACACTCATTATACTGAAGGCGCTTGATGCAACAATGGGACTGAGGGTTGACGACCAGAGCGAATTTGTAGGACTGGACCATGCACAGCATGGAGAAAGCGGGTACACACTTTAATAAATCTGTAGGGGCGGTTCGCGAACCGCCTCTACAATAAACGGAGGATACATGAAAAAAATAGAGGCAATAATAAAACCATTCAAACTTGATGACGTAAAAAAGGCGCTGAATGACCTGGGCGTCCAGGGAATGACAGTGACGGAGGTTAAGGGCTTCGGAAGACAGAAAGGGCATTTAGAATTCTATCGCGGCGCAGAGTATGACATAAACTTTGTCCCAAAACTGAAGATCGAGATAGTGATACCGGACCAATTGCTGGAGCAGGCAATTTCTATGATACAGGAGAAAGCAAAAACAGGGGAGATAGGCGACGGGAAGATATTCGTTTCAAATGTTGAAGAGATAATCAGGATAAGGACTGGCGAAAAGGGAGAGGCAGCAATATAGCTACAATTTTGTAGGAGCTACAATTTTGTAGCTTAATTTTATAACCTTTTGTTATTTAATGGAAAATGATTCTATCGGCCTTAGTTTCCTACAAAATTGTAGGGAACTGGCTGAGAAATCACTAATGAAAACAGGAGGTTAGGAAAGGTATGACTTTTGCATACCTCCATTCAAAATGTCCAGAATGGAGGTAAAATGAAGATAAGAGTTCTATTAGTAATGATGATGGCCTTAATGCTGCCACATATGAGTTATGCCAGTGATGCAGGCACGATAAACAGCGGCGATACCGCGTGGATGCTTATTTCAACAGCTCTTGTTACCCTTATGACGCCGGGGCTTGCGCTTTTTTACGGCGGAATGGTCAGAAGGAAAAACGTGCTTGGCACAATCATGCACAGTTTCATAATGCTTTTTATGGTGAGCGTGATCTGGGTATTATGGGGATATACGCTTGCGTTCGGACCGGACAAGGGTGGTATTATTGGCGGTCCTGAATGGTTTGGATTGAACGGAGTTGGACAGGAGCCGTCATCTTTTGCGCCGACCGTCCCTCATCTGCTGTTCATGATGTTTCAGGGAACTTTCGCTGTGATAACCCCTGCGCTTATTACAGGCGCATTTGCCGAAAGGATGAAATTCTCAGCTTTAATATTCTTCACAATTCTCTGGGTGACTTTTGTTTACTCGCCATTATGCCACTGGGTATGGGGCGGAGGATGGATGGCAAAGACCCTTGGTACGCTTGATTTTGCAGGCGGAATTGTTGTTCATATTAGCTCAGCCGTTGCCGCTTTAGCGGCGATAATAGTGATCGGCAAGCGCAGGGGATACGGTAAGGAACCGATGCTGCCGCATGATCTGCCGATGACCATTCTTGGGTTAGCTCTTTTATGGTTCGGCTGGTTCGGTTTTAATGCAGGCAGTGCATTGACATCAGGCGGGCTTGCATCCGTTGCATTTGTTACGACAAATACTGCCGCAGGCGCTGCAGCAATGAGCTGGATGGTTATTGAATGGCTGCAGAGAGGGAAACCCACAGCGCTCGGAGCCATGAGCGGAGCAGTTGCCGGACTTGCAGGGATCACACCCGCTGCCGGTTTTGTCAGCCCGTTATCGTCAATAGTAATTGGAATAATAGCAGGGTTATTATGTTACGTAGGCGTTAATATGAAATCAAAATTCGGTTACGACGACTCCCTTGACGTAATCGGTATTCACGGCGTCAGCGGCACGTGGGGGACATTGGCAGTCGGACTTTTTGCATCAGCCGCAATAAATCCCGCGGGCAAAGACGGTTTATTCCATGGCAATTCCTCCCTGTTTGTAACCCAGGGTATTTCTGTGATAGTATCTTTTGTATTTGTCTTTGCCGCAACATTTATTATCCTCAAACTCGTTGACTGGATAGTGGGATTAAGGGTAAAAGACGGAGAAGAGTTTCTCGGACTGGACCAGTCGCTTCACGGAGAAAGCGCGTATACACAGTAAATAAATCTGTAGGGGCGGGTTTAAAACCCGCCCCTACAATAAACGGAGGATATTTGAAAAAGATCGAGGCCATTATAAAACCCTTCAAGCTTGATGATGTTAAAAAAGGATTAAATGAACTGGGTGTCCAGGGAATGACGGTAACAGAAGTCAAAGGTTTTGGAAGGCAAAAGGGACATATAGAGTTTTATCGCGGCGCTGAGTATGATATAAATTTCGTTCCGAAATTAAAAATAGAAGTAGTGCTGCCTGATGAGTTGGCGGATAAGGCAATATCTGTGATTCAGGAAAAGGCTAAGACAGGGGAGATCGGAGATGGTAAAATCTTTGTATATCGAGTCGATAATATTATAAGGATAAGGACCGGGGAAAGCGGCGAGGCAGCGATTTAACATATGTCAGTGCTTATTTGTAAAAACATAAAAACCGAAGGTCCCGGGACGATAGAAGATTATCTAATAAAGAATAATATTCCTTACACAATTATTGAGCTTGCAAGCGGGGAGAAAATCTTAAATCCTGACAATTTCAATACACTTATCATGATGGGCGGACCGATGAGCGTTAATGAAGATGAGATCTATCCCTATATAAAAGATGAAGAAAAACTCGTCAGGGATTTCATCTCAAAAGGGAAGAAGATTTTAGGTATCTGTCTCGGCGCCCAGATAATGGCAAAGGCATTGGGCGCAAAAGTTTATAAAGGGCACAAAGAGGAAATAGGCTGGTATGCTATATCTGCTACTGAAGATGGATTGAGAGATGCAGTCTTTTCTTCACTCTTAACTCATAACTCTAAACTCTCAACTGTTTTTCACTGGCATGGTGAAACTTTTGATATACCGGAAGGCGCGGTCAGTCTCGCGTCCTCAGCGCTCTATCCGAATCAGGCCTTCAGGCATGGCTATAAAGCATATGCATTTCAGTTCCACATAGAGGTGAGAAAGGAGATGATATTGGAATGGTTGAAGGATGACCAGGATTTCAAACAGATTGAAAGAGAGACAGAAACGTTTTTTGAAGAATATAGAAGCAGGGCGGAAAAATTTTACAAAATATTTTTCTCGTAGAAGAATGAAGCCACAGATTTACGCAGATTACGCGGATTAAATTTGTTTTTATAAAAATCTGTGTGAATCTGTGTAAATCTGCGGCTAATAATAACACTAACAAAAGGAGGAAACATGACACCAAAAGACGTAATCAAGATGGCGCAGGAAAACAAGGCGGTTATGGCAAATTTCAAGTTCCTTGATTTTCCCGGCATCTGGCAGCATTTTGCAGTGCCGATAGCAGAATTGAAAGAGGAGATATTCGAGGAAGGGCTCGGTTTTGACGGCTCTTCGATCAGGGGATGGCAGGCGATACACACATCGGACATGCTGATAATCCCGGATCCTAAGACTGCATTCATGGATCCGTTTATGCAGTATCCGACCATCAGCCTTATCTGCAATATCGTGGACCCGATTACAAAGGAATTTTACACAAGGGATCCGAGATTTATTGCTCAGAAGGCTGAGGCATATCTCAAATCAACCGGCGTGGGAGATACCGCATATTTTGGTCCCGAAGCGGAGTTCTTTATCTTTGACGGGGTAAGGTTTGACCAGAACTCGCACAGCGGTTACTATTTCATTGACTCTGTGGAAGGCATCTGGAATTCCGGTAAAGAAGAAAACCCGAATCTCGGATATAAACCGCGTCACAAGGAAGGCTATTTCCCTGTTCCGCCGACTGACAGTCAGGTGAATCTCAGGACAGAGATGGTCATGGAGATGCAGAAATGCGGCATCTATGTTGAGAGAGAGCATCATGAGGTTGCAACAGCAGGACAGGCAGAGATTGATATGAGATTCGACTCCCTCGTCAACATGGCTGATAAGAACATGCTCTTTAAATACATAGTTAAAAATGTTGCAAGACGGCACAATATGACAGCGACATTCATGCCGAAACCATTATTCGGCGATAACGGCTCAGGGATGCACGTTCACCAGAGTATATGGAAGGGCGGCAAGCCTCTGTTCGCAGGCAGCGGCTATGCCGGATTAAGCGATATGGCGCTCTATTACATCGGCGGCGTGTTGAAACATGCAAAAGCACTTGCAGCTCTTACAAACCCGACCACAAATTCCTACAAGAGACTGACCCCGGGATTTGAAGCCCCTGTTAATCTTGCATACTCTGCAAGAAACCGTTCAGCTTCCATAAGAATACCGACTTATTCCGCAAGTCCGAAGGCAAAGAGGGTTGAGGTGAGATTCCCTGATCCGTCATGCAATACCTATCTGGCATTCTCTGCAATGCTGATGGCTGGATTGGACGGGATAGAGAACAAGATCCATCCGGGCGAGCCCCTTGATAAGGACATTTACGAACTTGGACCGGAAGAACTTGCAAATGTGCCTACAATGCCGGGAACCCTTGAAGAGGCCCTGAATCATCTTGAAGCTGATCATGAATTCCTGATGAAAGGGAATGTATTTACAAAAGACGCCATTGAGAAATGGATAAGCTACAAAAGAACGAACGAGGTTGATGCGCTGAGATTAAGGCCGCACCCCTATGAGTTCTTCCTGTATTTTGATATTTAAAGAAGAAGGGGGGGCATTGCGCCCCCCTTACTTTAATTTGATATCACTATCTGCTCATCAAGCGGCATGATAAACCTGTTGTTCTCAATACATTTTTTCAATATATATCCTGTACAGCATGGGTCGCATTGTTTACACCCATAACAGGCCCTTGATATTTTTTCTGTCAGTTCTTTTAACGTCATAACTACGTTCTCCTTATAAATCTGATCTGATATTTTTGCTTCATACTGCAAAAACCAATAAGCATACTGCAACTTATATGCCTCAATTTTATCTTTTAATAACCATATGAAACTGAACGGTTTTTGGGTTGGATGAATTCAGATCACTGAAGCAAAACACATACAACATGCAGGAATTTCCATGCACATGAAAAATATTCCTTTATATCGCCCCTTCTCCCCTTTCCCCAGTCCTTATCCTCAGAACATCCGTTATATTGTAGACAAATATCTTTCCGTCACCTATTTCGCCTGTCTTTGCTGTTTCGGCAATCGTCTTTACTATTTCGTCAGCCTTTTCATCAGGAACCGCAACTTCTATCTTTATCTTCGGAATGAAATTCACCTCAACAGTAGTCCCCCTGTAAAGCTCAACATGCCCCTTCTGCCTGCCAAATCCCTTCACCTCTGTAACTGTCATTCCATGAATCCCAGCTCGTGTAAGCGCATCCTTTACGTCATCGAGTTTAAACGGTTTAATAACAGCAGCTATCATCTTCATGAGTTATCCTTTCTTGTTAAAAAATTGCTAAAGCTGTCATTTGCAGCGCCTCGTAAAATTTAGCCGTCATGCCCGAAGCCTGCCCCCGCAGGTTGTAAGCGGGGGTTTTTAATCGGGCAGCCAGTTCTTTTAACTGCCTGAATTCCCGCTTACTGACTGCGGGAATGACAAACATGCGGCTTTATTTATGATCACTTTAATAATGTAATATATACTACATTATGCCTTCTGATAAGGAAATACATAAAAGCATAGTCGAAGCTGCCCACGCCACACCGGACCCCAAAAGGGCTGAAGCAAATCTGTGCAGGCTTTTTGAGACAGCATCTGAAAGGGAACGGCTTATTCCTCATATCCTGGAAATTGCAAAGCTCTTTGCCATAAGCCAGTTCCTTGCAAATTACTGTATTTCGAACCCTAAGGAACTTATTAGTGTGTTAAAGGATATAAGAGAACCTGTTACAAAAAAACTTCTTTCTGCAAGAAGCAGCACAGAACCTGCACTTCATGAAGCAGTAGATATATCAGACATTATGAAATCGGTAAGACTGTTCAAAAAACGCTATCTCCTCAGCATTACCTTGAGAGATATTATGAGAATAACCGATATGCTCACCTCCATGGATGAACTTACCTGCCTTGCAGAGATCATCATTCATCTGGCGCTTCAGCGTTCTATGAGAATTAATTTCATGAAGTTCGGAGAACCGTCTGAAGGAAGACTAACCCTGATTGCCCTTGGAAAACTTGGGGGTGAGGAGCTTAATTACAGCTCTGATGTTGATCTTATGGCTGTTTACGGCGATGAGGAAGGACAGACTTCCGGCATCATCAGCCCGTCAGGGGTAAGGGTTAACAGGATAAGCAACGGTGAGTTTTATGCCAAGGTCATGGAACTCTTTAACACAATGCTTTCAAAAAATACAGAGGACGGTATTGCGTACAGGGTAGATCTGCGTCTGAGACCGCAGGGGCAGAAGGGGGAGATCGCACTTCCTCTCAATGCATACAAGACCTACTATGAAACATGGGGACAGACCTGGGAGCGCATGGCGTTGATAAGGACCAGGCCCGTTGCCGGCGACTCAATGCTCGGCAGGATGTTTATGGAAACAATAGAGCCTTTTGTATGGAAAAAATCTGCGGATTACTCGGATATCGAAGAGATAAAAGCGCTGAAAAAAAAGATAGATTCCTCCTTTTCAAAGGATGATTTAAAACGAGGCTACGGGGGGATAAGAGAGGCAGAATTTTTTATACAGACCTTTCAGTTGATATATGGTCATGAACATGAAGGGCTGCGGACTCACAGACTTTTGAATGCCATACAATCCTTGAGATGGACAGGATTGGTCCCCGGAAAAGACCTTATAACGCTCTGGGATAATTATCTTTACCTGAGAAGGGTTGAACATTTTCTTCAGATGAAGGATGACCTTCAGACACATTCTTTGCCAAAGTCAGAGGACGATCTAAAAGCACTTGCAGCAAAAACGGGTTTTTCTTCTATAAATGATTTTCTGTCAGACCTGAGAATGAAAAGGATGGAAACAAGGAATATGTACAACTCTCTGCTCGGCACGGAAGAAGATGTCCATGCTCAGGCGCTTACACTGCTCGAAGGAGACCTCAGCGATGATGAATGCGCAGGCTATCTCTCTTTCAGAGGGTTAAAAATGCCGCTTTCAGGCGTTAAAAATCTCAAAAGCATAAGAGAACAGTTCAGTCTTTTCAGAACACAGCATGAGCGCAATATTATGCGAAAGGCAATACCTATGCTTATCGAAAAGACGTTTAATGCAGAAAGTTCTGACAGGGCGCTTAGCGGCTTGGAGAGTTTTTTTACTGCAACAGGCATTAAAGAGACTTATCTTACAGGGCTGACAGAGAGAAAGGAATTGGCGGACGGTATCATTAAAATATTCTCCCTGAGCCCCTATCTTACGAGGGTCTTTCTTAGCAATACAATATATCTCGATCTTCTTCTCGAAGGGAACATAATAAGAAAGACATTCAGAAAAACAAGGCAGGAACTATACAGAAATATTTCACAGGGACATTGTGAGACAAAGATCGCTGAATACAAGAATGTTGAAGAGATACGGCTCGGCAGTTTCTTTCTTATGCATGTAATAAGAGGAAATTATCTCGTAAAATGCCTGTCGCATCTTGCAGATGCTATTATCGGGATGATTATGGAAACCTGCAGGGGCGGTTCGCGAACAACACCTGCAGGTTGCAGCGGTTTATCCGTCCTTGGCATGGGCAAACTGGGAGGCAGGGAAATTACATTCGGTTCCGATCTTGATATCATTTTCCTTTCGGAAAATCCAGGTGATTTAAAGACAGCAGAAAAGGTCCTGAGAACTTTAACCGCATATACTGATAAGGGCATCATATATCGTATTGATACAAGGCTCAGACCCGACGGCGCCAGAGGCGCGCTGTTAAAAGATATAGAAGGCTATAGAAATTATTATTTTCACAATGCACATCTATGGGAAATTCAGGCGCTTCTCAAAGTCAGACCGGTTGCGGGAGATATGAATCTCGGAAAGTTATTCATGGAAATGGCGAGAGAGGCTGTTATAAAAAGAGGTTCAGAACTCAAAAGAGATGACGTAGCAGCAATGAGGGAGAGGATAATGAAAGAGCTGTCTCTTGAGTCAGAAGGTATGGATATAAAACTCGGGCCCGGAGGCATTGAGGAGATAGAGTTCTATATCCAGTGGCTGCAGCTTCATCATGCGAGAGAAGTCCCTGAAATACTTGTGCAGGATACAATCGCTGCTGCAGGTCGTCTTGCAAAAAAAGGGGTTCTCAGTTTTAATGATGCGGGGATATTATTGAGCTCTTATAAATACTTAAGGACCCTCGAAACTTTTGTACGGCTGAATGAAGAACATGTGATCGCAGAGGATTCAGGCGTTACAGAGTTGGCTGCCATTTTTATGGGACATAAAGACAAGGAAGAGTTTCTGGAACATCTGAGAAAATTAAGGAGAATGGTCTTGGAGGTAATACAATGAATTTCATAAAGCTTTTGCCGGTAATATTAAGCCTTCTTCTTCTTGGTGCGCATTTTTTCAGAGCCGGGATAATCGTTCTGGTTCTGCTTGTTATTGTAATCCTTTTCATGCTCCTGATACGCCGATCATGGGTTGTCCGGTTGGTACAGGTTGCTCTTATTATTGGCGGGCTTGAGTGGGTCAGAACACTCTTAGCTATAGTAAATTTACGTCAGATGTCTGGAGGGCCATGGATGCGGCTGGCCCTGATACTCGGAGGGGTAGCATTACTGACAATGTGTTCAGCGCTTGTTTTCAGATTCAAATCGTTGCGGGAACGGTATTGGCTTACCTAATGTAATCAATAACCTCTAACTTTAAGAACCTTATGAACTTACGAATTTTATGAACCCTGTGCTATATCAGGTTCTTCATTGCCTTAATTTCAATTTGCCTGTCAAGCCGGAAATCTTCCCTTCCGAAATAAACTACTGTCCCTTTCTTCAAACCCAATTGATCAAGACTTCTCTTAAAGCCTGTTAAGACCGACGCGTCTATCGTTGTTGAAGTCTTGATTTCATAGGCATGCAATCCCTTCTCGTTCTGAACGAGAAAATCTATTTCATCGCCCTGCGAGGTTCTGTAAAAATAAAAATCCGTGCGGCCGGATGATTCCTGCGTATATTTCCGTTTAAGCTGCTCTATCACAAGCCCTTCAAAGCTGAAGCCCCGGTACGGCGACGTCCTTAAAGCCTCTATGGATGGAATATTCAATAAATAATGAAGCAACCCTGTGTCACGGAAATACAGCTTATGACTCTTTACCAGCCGCTTGCCTACATTCTGATGATAAGGGACAAGCTTATCAACAAGAAAAAACGTTTCCATCAATTCAACATACCTGTTGACAGTATGATAATTGACCCCGAATGCCGAGGCCGTCTGAGATGCATTCCACAGCTTTGCATGATTATGGGCTATCATGGTCAATAACCGTATCTGCTGCTGGGGAGATAGGGATGTCTTTAAAAGGTTTAAGACATCCCTATCTACAAATGTTTTTACATATTGCTCCATCCAGATAAGCCTGTCTTTTTCACTCCACAGAAGCGGTTCAGGATAACCTCCGCGAAGCCAGAATTCTTCCACCTCCATTTTCCGAAGGGCCTTTGCCTCGGAATAACTGAAGGGAGTGAGTTCAATGAATCCTATCCTGCCGGCCAATGTCTCCGAGATGTTTTTTACAAGCATCGGATTGACCGAACCCAACAAAACAATACGGCCTTTCCTGGCCCTCCGGCGGTCCACATGACTTCTCAGCGCCGGGAATAATGCGGGTAAAATCTGCGCTTCATCAATTACGCAATACTCGCCGTACTGGCCGAGGAAAAATTCAATATCAGCCGAGACCCTGCCGTAGTCCGAAGGTTTCTCCATGTCAAAATATCTCCATTCCGGCAATTCCATCTTTGCAAAGGTGGTTTTTCCGGACTGCCGCGGTCCTACAATGACCACAATAGGGAACAGCTTGAGATATCGGGTCAGTTTTTTTGAAATTGAACGCTTTACCAAAGGCATGTTTACATTATAGAAATATTATTTCTAATTTGCAAGGACATTCTGTGGTTCCGGTTTAAGTAATTCATGCTATTCTTTTCAATGCCTTCTGGATGCCCAATTACAGACTTCGGGCATGACAAAAATAAAAATGGCAGTTTTTAGACAGGCTCTGTGTCCCTCTCCCGTCCCCGAAAGATGAAATAATTCTTGTGAATTCTTATAAACATAAGGTATATTTTTGATGATATACAGAAACCATATAATAATTTGTTGTCTGTAAAGGAAATTGCCATGGATGACAGTATCAAAATATTTGAAGCTTCAAAACATTATTCAGCACTTCTTGACAGTTTTTCACGTAACGAAAAATTAGACGTAGATTTAAACAGTACAGTCATTAGTGAAGCTATTTACTTTCACATCTGTAAAATGAAATATGCTGGATGGCGACATAGAGTTAACTTTAAGAGACATCGTAAACATTCTTTCTCAGAGTTCTTCCAAGATATTATTGCATTTTATCTAAAAGCCGCATTACCAAGTGATTTTACAATTGAATTAGAGCCGAAGGAAGGTCCGAAGAAAGGAAAAACTCAACCTGACATTGCAATAAAACGGGGCAACAAGTATGTTTTCTTAATCGAAATAAAAACTACTATTGGCTGGGACAGACCTGATCCAAAAGCAAATGACCCATACGAAAAAAATAGAGAGAGAATAACTAAATTGTCAACTAATTTCGACGTTTCCCCAGAAAACATTATATACATTTTTGAAGAGCACAGTAATGTAAATGAAGAGTTTGAGGACAAGTTTTGGGATAGAGAGCTACAGAAACCCAAGCCACGACTAATAGATTTTCCTTTTTGCAAAATTTTTCCATTATTTAATAAAAAAACAACAGATCCATATTATTGGGAACACAGAAAAGGTTTCAAGAAAACCAGGGAGTATATAGATATTTCGGATAAAGAAATCCTAAATCGGGCTAAACATAATATAGTAACACCATTCGAAGAAATATTAAGCAGAATAATAACAGTTCCAGTATCAGAAGTGAACAGACAACCCTTATAATGCCTCCAGTTGTCAAGCATGTATGTAGGTTTGACCCTCCACATGCATTACTGAAAATTCTGCTTCAGAAAGAATCTTAAAGTAATAATTCAGAAGTTCCGATAATTATGCATAAAGAGATGGGACAGTTATGATATCTATTCGAGTTGCCAAAGCAGTCATGCAGACACTGCTGTTTACAATCTTCCTGGATGCTGTTGCACTTGCTGGGGTCATTGGCGAAGAAAAAGTGCAGCACCTGGAAATCAATGAGGCCCTTGCAGGCGGACAAGCACAAGAGGTACTGGTGCTCTTCGATGAATCCACTGTTTTACAGACCGCATCCGCTTTACGAAAAAAGGCCAAAGCTGTGCATGATACCGCTGCTATCCTGGAGACAAAGGCATCAATGTACAAGTCGCTGAAGCAGAGTGTCATGAATAGCATGTCTATTAATGACATTGAAATATTACAGGATTACAGCCATCTCCCAATAATGTTCCTGGAATTGAAGACGATGAACGGCCTGCAAGCGCTCCTGAGGCATCCATCCATTATCAGGGTCTACAAAAATGAAACACGGGCACTTTCCCTAACGGAAAGTCTGCCTCTCATTAATCAGCTACCAGTTGCAGCAGCGGGATTTACCGGAACGGGAACCATAGTTGCCGTGCTTGATACAGGAGTAGATTACACAAAAGCAGCATTTGGTTCATGCAGCAGTGCAGGATACCCCGCAGGATGTAAAGTGATAGCCGCATATGAGTTTGCCCCTCAAGACTATTCGTTGGATGATACTGGTCATGGCACTAATGTTGCCGGAATTGTACTCGGTGTCGCTCCGGGCACCAGAATCATAGCATTAGATGTATTTCGAACTGATGGGTTAGCCTACAGTTCGGATGTTATCGATGCCATTGATTGGGTGATTGACGCAAAGAAAAAAGACACTAACATAGTCGCTATGAATTTAAGCATTGCATCCGGCAACTTTACATCGCCCTGCACAACCGATGTTTATGTTTCTCCTATAAGCAACGCTCGGAACGCGGGCATTCTTGCAGCCATAGCCTCAGGGAATAATGGATATATAGATGCAATATCATCTCCCGCCTGTGTTCCGGCAGCGATATCAGTCGGAGCTGTTTATGATTCAAATGTTGGCGCGAGATATGGTTGGTGCCTTAATTCTACCTGTTCAATTACATGTGATGATCCAGTAACTTATGCTGATTTGGTGACATGTTTTTCAAATCGCGCGTCTTTCTTAACGATGCTTGCACCTGGGGCAATGATAACCGCTTCGGGAATTACAGAAGGAGGAACATCCCAAGCTGCTCCGCATGTTGCCGGAGCAGTAGCTGTACTCAGATCAAACAATTCAGCCCATAAGGATGAAACCGTAGATCAAATTGTAGAGCGCTTAGTCAATAGTGGCACTCCTGTATATGGGATCACAACGCCCCGACTTGATCTTCTCGAAGCTTATAATTATGATGTTACTCCCCCACCAGCTCCTGACGGGATTAATGTGACTCCAAGTTCATATACGAATACAAACTCATTTTCTATTAACTGGACTAATCCATCAGATTTCTCAGGTATCGCAGGAGCGTATTACAAACGTGGAACTCCTCTGGCATCAAATGCAGATTATGATGGTTATACAACAAGCAAGCCATTTAATGTTTCTGCTACAGCTCAGGGCGGACAGACCATTTATGTATGGCTGAAAGACGGTCAGGATAATACAAGCTACGAAAACAGTGCATCGACTATCCTCTACTATGACGCTACAGCGCCTTCAAATGGCACAATCAAAGCTACAGCAGGCAATGCACAGATTACGCTGAGCTGGTCCGGCATTTTAGACAGCGACGGCAGTGGTCTTAACGCATACAAGGTAGTCAGGAATATCGGTACATACCCGAGTGCTCAGTGTTCAGACGGCGATCAGGT
>JAGVGM010000225.1 GCA_020057065.1 Thermodesulfovibrionia bacterium | reverse complement strand
TTTTGTTCTGTTTTGGTCTTTCCTGTAGACAATACCTGCTCTTCCCTGGAACCGTCCCTGTAAACCGTGACGCCCTTACAGCCGAGACCGTATGCCATAAAATATGCATCCTCCACGTCTTTCTGTTCAGCGTCATGCGGGAAATTAACGGTCTTGGAGACAGCATTGTCAACATGCTTCTGGAAGGCCGCCTGCATCCTTATGTGATCAAGGGGAGATATGTCGTGTGCGGTAATAAAGATCCTTTTCACATCATCAGGTATCTCGCTGATGTCACGGAGGCTGCCTTTTTCAGCGATCCTGTCTATAAGTTCCCTGCTCCAGAAGCCTCTCTCTTTTGCGATCCTCTCAAAATGGGGATTGACCTCATAGAGTTTTGTGCCTTCAAGGACATTGCGGACAAAGGCGACCGCAAACAACGGCTCTATTCCGCTTGAACATCCCGCGATTATTGAAAGAGTCCCTGTAGGGGCTATAGTTGTAGTGGTAGCATTTCTCAGAGGCATCCTGTCTTTAAAAATGCTCATCTCAAAATTAGGGAAGGTGCCCCTTTCCTCGGCCAGGAACGAAGACTGTTTCTTGCTTTCAGTCTGTATGAATTTCATCACCTCAACAGCAAGCTTCGAGGCATCCTCGGAATTGTAAGGTATTCCAAGCTGTATCAGCATATCTGCCCAGCCCATGACCCCAAGACCTATTTTCCGGTTCGCCTTTGTTGCCTCTTCTATTTTTTTAAGAGGATACTTGTTTATCACAATAACATTATCGAGAAAATGTACAGACCTGTGCACGGTCTCTCTGAGAGAGTCCCAGTCTATTAGTTCGGAAGTTCGGAAGTTCGGAAGTTCGGAAGTTTCTTCTATTCTTCCGCGCTTCCGCGCTTCCGCACTATTTGTATTTACAAATTTGGCGAGGTTGATCGAGCCCAGATTACAGGACTCATAAGGCAAAAGAGGCTGTTCACCGCACGGATTTGTGCTTTCGATCTGTCCCAATAACGGCGTTGGATTATACTGGTTCATCCTGTCAATGAATATAATGCCGGGCTCCCCGTTTTTCCATGAATTATGAACTATCAGGTTAAATACCTCTCTGGCTTTCAGTTTGCGTACGGACTTTTTTGAATGAGGATTGAGCAGATCGTATTCTTCATTTTTCTCAAGCGCCTTCATGAACGTGTCAGTAATGCCGACTGACAGATTAAAGTTGTTCAGCTTTACATTGCTTTCCTTTGCTGATATGAATTCAAGAATATCGGGGTGGTCAACGCGCAAAATCCCCATATTGGCGCCGCGCCTTGTGCCGCCCTGTTTTATGGCCTCGGTTGCAGAGTCGAAAACCGTCATGAATGAGATCGGGCCTGACGAGATCCCCTTGGTTGAGCCTACAATATCACCTTTAGGCCTTAGATTGGAAAAAGAAAAACCGGTGCCTCCGCCTGATTTGTGTATGAGAGCGGCATTTTTTACGGCCTCAAAAATAGATTCCATCGAGTCCTCTACAGGGAGTACAAAACATGCAGAGAGCTGCCCCAGTCTTCTTCCTGCATTCATGAGCGTAGGGCTGTTGGGAAGGAACTTTAACGATGTCATAAAATTATAAAATGCATTCTCTATATGCCTTACCTCCTCTTCGGATTTGGCATAATTCAGCTCCACGTTCGCAACAGTCTTTGCAACCCTCCTGAAGAGATCTTCAGAGGTCTCAACGATATTGCCTTCTTCATCTTTTTTTAAGTACCTCTTTTCAAGCACCTTAATTGCGCTCTGACTTAAATCAAGCTGCCTTGAAACCAGTTCTGCCATAAAACCTCCCCGTAAAATATAATTAGTAATTAGTAATGAGTAATTAATGTTGTCTTTTAACGTCTCTCTCCTTAATTGTTCATTATTCATTAATAATTGTTCATTGTAGTTAAACATACTCTATTTAGAGGCATTGAGAAATTAAACCACAATATGTTGTATATGTCAAGTAAAAAGTGAGCTTTTTAAAACTCTTTGATTTTAATGAGATTTTGCTGTGAGAATCCGGTTGATGAAATGTGGATTAAAAAATAGTCCTTAATTTTTTGTCCACAGATTTCTCAGATAAAGTCTTTTATAAATAAAGATGACTGTCATTCCCGCAAGCAAAGCGCGTCGGGAATCCTCCCGGAAGAAAGATTCCGGACAAGCCGGAATGACAAGAGAACATAGTCTGATCAAATTTATAATCAAACGGTAAGTAAATTATTTCTTATAATTTAAAAAAATCTGTGTAATCTGTGTAATCTGTGGATATAATATATCCTTGATATGGCTAAAGTGAAAATTCAAAAAATTCCATACGGCGGCTGGAAGAACTGTGTTCAGATCACAAATGACCTTGTCGATCTCATCGTAACCTCCGATATTGGTCCAAGAATTATCCGATATGGTTTTAGCGGTCAGGCAAATGAGTTCTGCGAAATTGAATCTGCAAGAGGATTAACAGCGGGAGACCAGTGGAGGATCTACGGGGGTCATCGTCTATGGCACAGCCCGGAAGATGAAAAAAGGACTTACGAGCCTGATAACAGGCCTGTACAATGGGAGGAATTCGAAAACGGCATAATCACGAAACAGAATATAGAACCTCATACAGGAATTCAGAAGGAACTGGAAATATCACTTAACCCCGACAATACATCAGTTAAAATCCTCCATCGTTTAACCAACAAAGGACTATGGCCGGTTGAGCTGTCTGTTTGGAGCATTTCTGCTATGGCAACAGGTGGAAAAGAGATCATCCCTCTTACACAGAGAAATACCGGCTTGTCCCCAAACAGACTTATGGCATTGTGGCCCTATACAGAACTGAATGATCCGCGAATGCACTTTGGAAAGAAGTATATTGTCCTGCAGCAGGATCCCGTTATAAAACAGCCCGTAAAGATCGGGATATCAAATGAAAATGGCTGGGGCGCTTATTTCAATTCTAACCATCTCTTTGTAAAATATTACACCCATCACATAACTGCCCGATACCCGGACTTTGGTGTGTCATATGAAACATATGCCAATGATTTTATGCTCGAAATGGAAACCCTTTCGCCACTTATAATGATTGGACCGAACTCACACGCTGAGCACATAGAGAAGTGGGAGCTTTTTGATAATGTGCCAATGCCAACGAATAACGAGACCGAGATCGAACTTTTGCTGAAAAGCAGAATACGTATTTAAGTTTTTTCCTTCCGCACTTCCGCGCTTTCAGACTTTTGCCCTATTACCTCCTTCAGTTCCATGGAAAATTTGCCGAATAGATACTGAATATTGGATATGGACTTTTGCGCTTTTTGTGCAACAACTCCATATTGAACAGATTGTTGAGGCAAACTTAATATGGCGCCCAAAATTGGTCAATTGCTTGTAAATAATACAATCATTACGGAAGAACAGTTATTTAAGGCCATAGAATTACAGAAAAAAGAAGGCGGCCGCATTGGTTCAACTCTTATCAAGCTCGGTTTCATAAGTGATGAGCGCTTAGTACAGTTTTTGAGCAAACAATACGGCGTTCCTGTAGTGGTCCTGTCTTCAGAGGAGATTGACCCGTCCATTGTTAAATTCATTCCATATGATGTAGCAAACAAGTATCAGATATTCCCCGTCTCAAAAAACGGCGCATTCCTTACACTCGCGATGGCTGATCCATCTAATGTATTTGCCATCGATGATATAAAATTCATGACCGGCTACAATGTAAAACCTGTTGTGGCCTCCGAGTCGTCAATAAAAGAAATGCTCTCCAGATTCTATGAACAGCAATCAGAAGCCCTCCAGACCGTAATGGACAGCATATCGGATTTTAATGACGCAGGTCTCGATTTAGTGCATGAAACAGAAGAAGACGTTGACGTTTCCGCATTGAAGACCGCCGTGGAAGAGGCCCCTGTCGTAAAACTCGTCAATATTATTTTAAGTGAAGCCATAACAAAGGGCGCCAGTGATATCCATTTCGAACCATATGAAAAATCCTTAAGGGTACGCTACAGGATAGACGGCGTGCTCTATGATGTAATGCAGCCTCCCATGAAATTGAAGGCGGCCCTTTCATCGCGTATTAAAATAATGTCCGAGCTCGATATCTCTGAAAGGAGGCTACCGCAGGACGGCAGGATCAAACTTAAAATAAGAGACAAATCCGTCGATCTTCGCGTTTCAACCCTGCCGACCCTTTTTGGCGAAAAGATCGTCATGAGAATACTCGATAAAAGCAACCTTTCCCTCGAGCTCACAAAACTCGGATTTGAGGAGCAGGCTTTAAAGGATTTTAATAATTCAATTGTTTCTCCTTATGGCATGGTCCTTGTAACCGGCCCCACGGGAAGCGGGAAAACCACAACGCTTTACTCGGCGCTCAGTACGGTCAATAAGATAGACGTAAACATCATGACTGTGGAAGACCCGGTGGAGTATAACCTTATGGGCATAAATCAGGTCCATGTAAGGGAAGAAATCGGGTTGACATTTGCCGCCGCCCTCAGATCATTCCTCAGACAGGATCCGGATATCATAATGGTAGGTGAGATCAGGGACTTCGAGACCGCAGAGATCGCCGTAAAAGCGGCTTTGACAGGCCACCTGGTACTGAGCACTATTCATACCAATGACGCGCCAAGTACAGTGTCAAGACTATTAAATATGGGGGTTGAGCCTTTTTTAGTCTCTGCCTCGGTCTTGTTAATACTTGCTCAGAGACTCTGCAGAAAGGTTTGCATAAAGTGCAAGGTGGAGGAAGATATCCCGGAATCAACCCTCCTGGATATAGGTTTTTCAAAAGATGAGATCAATACATTTAAATGTTTCAGAGGCACGGGTTGTCAGGCTTGCAGCGGAACCGGCTATAAAGGAAGGCTTGCATTATATGAGGTAATGCCGGTAGGAGAGGAAATAAAGGAAATGATACTTAAGGGAGCTTCGACCTCTGAAATAAAAAAGATGGCGGTAACACTGGGAATGAAGACCTTGAGGATGAGCGGTTTGACAAAGATCAAAGAAGGGCTAACTTCAACAGAGGAAGTATTGCGGGTGACCTTTGGAGATTAACTGCGTTAGAAATTTTCACTGCTGTTATACGAAAGGTAAAGGTTCTATCAATAGACTTAAGAATTTCCCAGATTATTCCGATTAATAACTTATTAAAAAATTATGTGATCCAAATTGTGGAGACAAGGCCGGATTAGAGGTATAATTAACTTATTGTTATGGAAACGTTATATGACTTGCTGAAAATCATGATTGACAAAAATGCTTCCGACCTTCATATAAGTACAGGAACGGCTCCCCGATTAAGAATTGACGGGAAACTCGCTCCTCTCGACCGTTCCGATCTAACCCCTGCCGAAACAAAAGCCCTTTGCTACAGCATCCTCACTGACACACAAAAACACAAATTTGAAGAAAACAATGAGCTGGATCTCTCGTTCGGAATGAAAGGCTTAAGCAGGTTCAGGGCTAACATTTTTATGCAGAGAGGCGCGGTGGCCGGGGCCTTCAGAATGATACCTTACAATATAAGAACTTTTAATGAACTGGGCCTCCCCCCCATTATTGCTGAACTCAGCAAGAAACCAAGAGGGCTCATATTGGTCACAGGGCCGACCGGTTGCGGTAAGTCTTCAACCCTTGCAGCTATAATCAACAAGATTAACAAGGAGCGTCATGAACATATAATAACTATAGAGGACCCTATCGAATATATTCATGCCCATGACGGTTGTTTGGTCAACCAGAGAGAGGTAAACTCTGATACCGCATCTTTTAAAGACGCCCTGAGGTATGTTTTAAGACAAGACCCGGATATAGTGCTTATCGGTGAAATGAGGGATCTGGAGACAATAGAAGCCGCGCTTACTGTTTCGGAAACAGGGCATATGACCTTTGCAACCCTTCATACAAATACCGCTATACAGACTATAAACCGTATAATAGACGTATTCCCGGCACATCAGCAGGAGCAGATCCGGGTTCAGCTCTCTTTCGTGCTGGAAGGAATAATCTCGCAGCAGCTTATTCCAAGGAAAAACGGCTCCGGAAGGGCCCTGGCAGTAGAAATATTCATTCCTACCCCGGCGATCAGAAATCTTATAAGGGAAGACAAGGCTCACCAGATATATTCCATGATGCAGACAGGCCAGGTAAAATTCGGGATGCAAACAATGAACCAGTCACTTTTTGAATTGTTTAAAAAAGGTGTAATATCATATGAAGACGCTCTTACAAAATCCACTATGCCGGATGAACTTATGAATATGATGCAAAGGGCTTCGGTAGGGAAAGGATAGTATATGGCAATAGTATTTAAATGGTCCGGAAAATCTCCCCAGGGAACTCTTATGAAAGGCGAACTGACAGCAGATTCCAAAGAAGAAGTGCAGACCCACCTTAGGAGACAGAGAATAATACCGACAGATATCTCCCCAAAAGCAAAATCCCTTTTAGGCTCTATGCGCGGAAAGGTAACGGAAAAAGACCTCGTTATTTTTACAAGGCAGTTTGCAACCATGATAGGGGCAGGGCTTCCGCTCGTACAGGCTTTAGAGATTCTGGCAAAACAGACTGAGAACAGTTCGTTTGCCAAGACCATCAGTGATATAAAAAGTGATGTTGAAGGAGGCTCCACCTTCGCAGACGCCCTGCGAAAATTCCCGAGGATCTTCTCTGACCTTTATTCCAATATGGTAGCGGCAGGAGAAAGCGGCGGTATCCTTGACACCATACTGGTGCGTCTCGCCACCTATATAGAAAAATCTCAGAAACTAAAAAGAAAAGTAAAAGGCGCAATGGTATACCCTTCCGTAGTTATAACCGTTGCCATCCTGGTTATTGCTATTATTATGATCTTTGTTGTGCCGACCTTTGGAAAAATGTTTTCACAGCTCGGCGGAACCCTGCCGGCGCCTACACAATTAATAATCAACATAAGTAATTTTCTCAGCGGTATAGGAGGGTTGATAATTCTTGCCTGCATTATCGGCGCCGTAGTTTTTGTAGTTCAATTCAGACGGACGGAAGTGGGCCAGATAGTTACCGACAGGCTGCTTTTAAAAGTCCCTGTTATCGGGATCCTCCTGAGAAAAGTTGCGGTTGCAAAATTTACCAGGACCCTCGGGACCCTTGTGAGCAGCGGCGTCCCCATACTTGATGGTCTGAACATAACAGCCAGGACAGCAGGCAATAAAGTTATCGAAAAAGCGGTGTTTGAAGTAAGACAGGGAGTTTCTGAAGGAAAGACCATTGCTGAACCCTTATCCCAATCAAAAGTTTTCCCTCCCATGGTCAATCAAATGATATCGGTCGGCGAATCAACAGGAGCCCTGGACAACATGCTCGGCAAGATCGCAGATTTTTACGACGACGAAGTTGATCAGGCAGTCGCAAATCTAACTTCCATGATAGAACCGTTGCTAATGGTCTTCCTCGGAGGCACTGTCGGCTTTATTGTCGTTGCCATGTATTTGCCGATATTCAAGCTTATTACCCTTATCAAATAAGCCTGATTCCTTAATTGTTTATTTTTGATTTTATAATTATTCATTTCAGACTGAGCTCCGGGAAAGCATGCTCAAAGAATTAGCAAAACGTATTAATGCTTTGATATTTATACGGGCTGTAGTAGTTACGCTCCTGCTCGGCTCATTTTATATCTTCAGTATCGGATATGACAGACTGGTTCATGCAGCGTCTTTTTCCTCATTAATAATCTTTCTCTACCTGTTGACAATAGTTTATGCCATCCTGCAGCGCAGGATAAATAACGATCTTTATTTTATCGTTTTTGCATACGCACAGATCGTTACAGACGTTGTATCCGAAGTCCTGCTTATTTACATAACCGGCGGCATCGGAAGCTTATTTTCGTTTATGTTCCTGTTAAGCATAATATCTGCGGGCATAATACTGGACCGGCGTGCATGCTATATTATCGCCACGTTAAGCAGCATCCTTTACGGACTTCTTCTGGATCTCCAGTATTACAAGATAATAATTTCTACTGTCACCTTCTTTTCAGAGAAGGATTTTTTCTACAACATATTCGCTCACATAACAGCTTTTTATCTCGTTGCCTTTCTCAGCGGATATCTTTCAGACAAACTCCGTAAGGCCACCCGGAGCCTTGAGGAAAGGGATACTGTTTTAAGCGACCTGAAGGCCTTCAGCAGATATATTATAGAGAGCATACCAAGCGGGATATTTACAACAGATTTGAACAGACGGATAATAACATTCAATAGCTCCGCACAGGAAATAACAAAGCTCACACACGAAGAAGTAACGGGGAAAACACCAGAAGACATATTTCCTTTTCTTGGAAGTTCCCAAAGTCTTATGGACAGGGTTGAGGGTGAAATACAGAGGAATGGCGAGACGTTCCCTATCGGTATGAGGCTCTCGCCGCTAAAAGACGGCTCGGGTAATTCAATAGGCATTATCGGCGTCTTCCAGGACCTGACTGAATTAAAGGCAATGGAGGCCGAGGTAAAAAGAAAAGAGAAATGGGCGTTTATCGGCGAGCTTTCCGCTTCAATCGCGCATGAGCTCAGAAATCCGCTCGCTTCGCTCAAGGGGTCTATCGAAATGCTGAGCGAAAAAAAAGTTTCAGAAGAATATGCCGAACGCCTGATGAAAATAGCGCTGTCAGAGATGGACCGGCTTAACGGCATAATAACAGATTTTCTGCTCTATGCAAGACCGCAGGAACTCAATAAAAAACCCTTTGACATCCATCAGTCTCTGAGAGATGTGGTCACCCTTCTTCAAGGTCCTGAAACAAACAGTAAAAATGTTACAATATCCGCAAAACTGGACGGGGGCCTGATCATAACCGGAGATTCAAAACAGATGCAGCAGGTATTCTGGAACCTTGGGATAAACGCCGTAGACGCTGTTGCAAACGCCGGGAGGATTGATATTTACACGGTCTCAAAATTTAATAAAGTAGAAGTGGTCTTTAAAGATACAGGTATGGGAATAAGTTCAGACGATATAGATAAAATATTTTACCCCTTTTACACAACAAAAGAGCATGGGACGGGACTCGGTCTCTCCATTGCCCATAAGATAACGGAAGAACACGGCGGAAAGCTGCTGGTTGAATCCAAAGGAAAGGGAGCAGGCACTACTTTCAGAGTAATATTGCCATTAAATAATTAGCAATTAACAATGAATAATGAGTAATTAATGAAAAAGACAAAAGGCAAGATTTTAGTCGTTGACGATGAAAGGAGCATGCGGGAGATCCTTGAGATATTCCTGAAGAGCGAAGGCTATAGCGTATTAGTTGCCAACAATGGTGAATCGGCAATGGAAATCCTGAAGCATGACCTTTTTGACCTGATCATAACTGACATGAAAATGCCCAAAGTCGGCGGGCTGGAATTGCTGAAAAATGTTAAGGAGATCTCTCCTGACACCGTGGTTGTAATCTTTACTGCTTTTGGCACAACCGAATCTGCTGTAGAGGCAATGAAGCTTGGAGCGTTTGACTACATTACAAAGCCGTTTCAAATGGACGATATAAGGCTTGTAGTAAAAAATGCACTTGAAAAACAAAAGCTGCAGCAAGATGTATCTATCCTGAAAGGACAGTTAAAACCGCCTTCTTTGGAGAACATACTGGGTCGCAGCCCTTCCATGCTTGAGCTTTTCTCCATTATATCCAAGATCGCTGAAAGCAATGCCAACGTGCTTATAACCGGTGAAAGCGGCACGGGAAAAGAGCTTGTGGCGAAAGCTGTTTATGGACTCAGTCCGAGGAAAGACCGGCACTTTGTTGCTATTAATTGTGCTGCAATACCTGAGGGCCTTCTTGAGAGCGAACTTTTTGGTTATATGAAAGGCGCCTTTACAGGAGCTGCCGCAAACAAGCAGGGGCTGTTCGAGCTTGCAAATGAAGGAACTCTTTTCCTTGATGAGATAGGAGAAATGCCTTTTAGCCTGCAGGCAAAACTTTTGCGCGTTATTGAAGACGGGACTTTCAGACGGTTAGGAGGAATATCGGATTTAAAGGTAGATGTCAGGGTGATTTCCGCTACAAATAAAGATATTAAGGCATTAATAGAGAAAGGGCAATTTCGGGAAGATCTGTATTTCAGGCTCAATGTCCTTTCAGTAAGAATTCCTGCTCTAAGAGAACGCGGAGATGACATCCCCCTTCTTATTGCCCACTTTCTGAAAAAATTCGCCGGTGATAAAAAGAAGTTCTCTCCGGAAGCCGTTGAAATGTTTAAAAACTATCAGTGGAAGGGCAATGTAAGGGAACTTGAAAATATTATTGAAAGAGTGGTTTTGCTGTGTGACAGGGCAGTTATAGGAGTAGAAAATCTTCCTGAGGAAATAAGGTCCGTTTCAGCTTCAACAAAAGAAATTGCCGTACCTCGAGGAGGCATTGACTTTGAGAAGATCATTGAAGAGATGGAAAAGGCGTACCTTCTTAAAGCGCTTGAGCAGACAAACGGGGGCAAGACAGAGGCTGCAAAACTACTCAATCTCACATTCAGGTCCTTCAGGCACAAACTGAAAAAATACGGTATAGAAAAAAAGACCATTACCGAAAATTAAAGGGTATTGCAATTTTATATCGTTTGATGTTATTATTTTTCTCACATTAAGAAAAATTTCCGGTGGCTATACCGGAGGGGGTACACCCGTTCCCATTCCGAACACGGAAGTTAAGCTCTCCAAGGCTGATGATACTTGGGTCGTGAGGCCCTGGGAAAGTAAGTCGCTGCCGGATTAAATTATAAAAGAAGACCTGGTTCATACCGGGTCTTTCTTTTTTTGTCTAAGCCACATTATTCATAAACTTTTACTTCAGAGCAGGCATAACCCAAAAACAGAATAGTAACGAGTGACATGTATCCAGTCAGTGGAGTTGAACGAGAGCCACAGAACGCTTTTTCGGCACGTCGTTGGTTTGAGGAATGCAAAATAGTTTTTGGGTAGACGGGTACGATTCAGTGGCACTTGTCACTTGTTATTTCGTCCTGAAAGTCTCTCCCAAAAGCGCTTTACTGTTCGGACCGCTTATGGCCTGCCTTCTTTACCGCCTCTGCTCCCTATAGATAACAAAGATTTTTGTTTACAATCCCCATAGAAATACCCTATATTAATACCATCGACTCAGCGGCTCACTTCAACATGTTTAATCCGTAATGCTCCGCACTACGGATTAAACTATATACGTTATCTGAGTAATATGTTCAGAATTCTTTATGCTAAATTTATTAACATTAGGAGGGTAATATGAAAGAAGTTAAAGTAGGTATCGTTATTCTTGTGGTTTCTGCCTTATTGACTTTCAGCTTAAGTTCAACTGCTTTTTCCGCAAAGGCATTGCCTGATTTATCTGTCCAATCAATAAGCAGTTTGCCTGCGAGTGTTTCACGTGGTGGAAGTTTTTCAATTACTGATTCTATAGCAAATAACGGGAACAAACGGTCAAAGGCATTTACCATACGCTACTATCTTTCACTTGATACAATAAAAAGCAAGAAAGACATATTGCTTACCGGAAATCGCCGAGTAAAATCTTTAAACAATCAGGACAATTCATCTAAAGCCGTTAAGTTAACTGTTTCCAAGAAGACACCTTTAAATCAGTATTATTTACTCGCCTGTGCAGATGATACTAAGAAAATTAAAGAGAGCAACGAAAAGAACAATTGCATAGCATCGGAAACAATGATCAATGTATCAACAAGCGGAGGTGGTGGCGGAGGAGGGTCTACTATATGGGCTCTTGTGAAATTGGAAGCTGACAACGATAACAACGGTACGATTGATTATGTAGCTTACTATACTAATGACTCAAACGGAAACAATATAAAAGTAGAATCTGACAATGGTAACAATGGATCAATTGATAACGTTACGTACTCAACTAATGACTCAAACGGAAACAATATAAAAGCAGAATCTGACAATGGTAACAATGGATCAATTGATAACGTTATATACTTAACTTATGACTCAAAAGGGAATATTATAAAATTCGAATATGACAATGATAACAATGGAACAATTGATTTGGTTTCTACTCGGAAAAATACTTATAACGCTAATGGTAAATTGATAAAAGAAGAAGATTATTTGAACGGTATAATTGCTAAAGTTACTTACAATACTTATGACTCAAAAGGGAATATGATAAAAACAGAATATGACAATGGTAATAACGGGTCAATTGATAACGTTGCATTCTATACTTATGACACAAACGGAAATATGATAAAAACAGAATATGACTATGTTAACAATAGTTCTATAGACTCCGTTAATTATTACACGTGGTCAAAGATATAATCAAAGAAGGAAGGCATAACAAAACAGTGCAGTGAAATCGAACCACAGGTCACTTTTTAGGCATGTGTTCGGTTTGAGGTCTGCGGATTAGTTTATTGCTTTTTGATGAGCTTCAGTGGTTCGATTCACTGACTTCTGCGATACATATTAACAAATTATCCGTCTATTGCAGACAAGAGAGGGGGGTGAGTTAATGATACCTTTATCAAAAATCGAATGGGGTCCAGCCGATGCTGCCGAGCCAGATGATTCCTTTTTAGACAAGTTTATAGAGCCAGAAGATATAAAGAAGCTTCTTGAACCAAAATATTGGATAATTACCGGAGAAAAGGGGTCAGGTAAAACAGCTTTATGTAAGGGATTAATTTTAAAGCATGGCTCTGAGTTCGCCGCTATTCGTGAACTGCTTTTTAAGGATGTAGAATTTGCTGCTATCATTAAGAATTTGATTCATCTTTCAAAAACTACCGATATATCTTCTTTATCGTTGATATCAAATTATTGGGAATATGTAATTATTATAGAGGCTATGAAGGCGTCAATTGCTAATTCGAAATTGCATCTTTCTAAAGAAGCTACTTTGTTACATAACTACTTAACGAAACATGGACTAATTGAGAACACCGTTACTTCTACAATGCTATCTCTTATAGGTAGTTGTTGGAATTTTATTGATGAATGGACTAAGCCGGGCGGTAAAAAACCAAATAAAATATTACTCCCTTCAAACCTTGCTCCTCAAGTAGTAGATCAGATTTCAAAATATCCTATTTTTGATCCAGAGTTTAAAAAAGCAAGAAATATTTTCTCAACATATTTAAGGGACAAAAAAGAGAAAGTTCTTATTACTTTGGATGGCTTTGATCGTTTAAAAACTTCTCAAGATACAAACCGACTTGAACTCCAGATAATATTTGAAGGGTTGATTGAAGCCGTATATGCTATTTCTATATCAACAGATTTCTATGATTGTATTCAGATAAAAGCATTAGTTCCATATGATCGTTATATTTCTTTGGAATTACGAGATATGGATAAATTTGAATCAAAATATAGAAATATTAGATGGGATTATAATTCCCTGCAAGAATTTCTCGCGAAACGATTAAGCTGTCATCACAATCTTCAACACGTAAAAACATTTACTGATTTATGGGGAGAGGTAATGCCACAAAAAATACACAACAGTTTCTATGACATTCCCGAAGATACTTATGATTATATTCTCAGGCATACTATGTACAGGCCTCGCCATTTTCAAATTCATTTGCAAATGTTATCAGAAATGTATCCCAATAAAACAATCGATCCAAGTATGATATCTAAGGCTATTCGAGAATCATCGAAAAAAATCGCTGATTTTTTTATGAAAGAATATAAAATAGACCATCCATTAATAGAACCATTTTTAAAAAGATTTAAAGGCAAACCCAATATTATGGAGTTTAAGGAATTCCGTGCAATTGTAGGTAACGCATTAGAAGCTTTAGCGGTAAAAGATTGGGATATAGATCAGAAAATTAATACATTATATAACATTGGTTTTTGTGGGGTCGTCAAATTACTTGGTCCTTTTGATGGGCAGATACAACGTATTCATCGTTATCATCCTCCCAGAAAAATAGGTATTGCACCATACCGTTGTGATTTTTATTATACTAAGCCAATTCCTAAATTAAGTTCCTATGTTGATAATGATTCTTTAATAGCTATTCATCCATTATTCTTCGACTACTGCGATATGACGCCTGATACCACCATGTTAATTGGATGATTAATAAATAAATTAGTATCCAGTCGCTGAACCGGACTGGCTGAAAAGCACCGCCAGCCGGTTAGCTCTATCGTTCCCCATCGGGGGCCGCTCAGCGCCGCATTAGGTTACAAAATAACAATGATGGGTAAAAGATTAATCTGATATTTAAAGTTGATGTGCTTAATTTGAATTTTAATTAGATTAAATAATCCTAAAGGAGGTTGAAAAAATGTCTAGTCGAAATATCTCAGAACCAGAAGAACAATTTCTTATGGACTTATACAATAAGTCTACTATTGCCTCTAAGAAAGGCGACTACGATGCAGCTATAAGCTCACTTGACGAATGTCTCTGCAATGACCCACAGCCTGGACTTGCTATATTAGCTTATTGGAATTTGGCAGTAACGATCCTTATGAAATTCAATTTTCAAGAGCGGAATGGCGAGGATGTTTCTGATGAGGAAATGAAATGGTGTCAGCGCATGTTAATATGTGCAAAACGAGTAGGAGGAATTTATGATTCCCACTTGAAGAACCATCCTACATACGGAGAATCTAATTATGCAATTTACCAGCAATCTAAAAATCTTTACAATGGCTATACATTCTATGGAAGCGTCTATCGCGATAATTCTGGTTTATTGTCACAACGTAGCATGAAAAATGTTGCCAACGCTTATGCCACGCCATTAAGGTGTATTGCTAACGAGGAAGGAGCATAATAATGTCCTCGACAGTCATAGGCAGGCTTAAAGCAGGAAGCGGGAAAAGCTATGAAGTAAAGTGGGATCAGTCAAACAGAGATGTGTACGTTTCGTATGCAGGATGGTCTTATGTTGGCAAAGCCTCCTCCGCTAACGAAGCGATGAATAAGGCAGAGGCATACTTGTATAACAAATAATTTGCTTTGCAAGTATGGTTCTATTCTCTAAAGTAAAACACTAATACAAAAAATGGGAGTATATGTATACTTATAGATTTGTTAGTTTTATGATGTCTAACAATATAACTTGTGAAAATAATTTTCCAGTTGAAGAATATCTTCAATATTTAACTCACTTTAATAATCTATCTTTTGAATTTGACAAAGTAGTAAGAGCTTTGCAAGTTCAATTAACAGGTCGTTCAGTCAGTAGAATCGCAAATGTATTTCTTTTCGCTTGTACACTTGATGACTTGCTGTCATATCCGAATGGTCAAGAACCGGCGCCTATAGGACATTTGCAATTTACACTTTGGAAGGGCAAAGATCCAGAAATAAAAAATATCGGCTTAATTCCAACTTAGCAAAACGGTCATTAATGGCATCCTAAAATAATTGGAGGATATTATGGTAGATGTATTGAAAACTGCACAAGTAGTTTCGGAATTAACAATGATTAACAGAACTTACGGAAAGGAGAGAATTATAATTACGAGCGACAAAGGTAAAGCTGAAGGTTTGAAAAGACTATCGACCTTTACTGGTAAATATTCATCGGATGATTTGTCTGTGCCTGAAAAGGTAAAAGAATTACTCGATAAAAATAGGCGGGTTTTAATGATTATAGATAATCAAATCCTGGATATATATCACTTCTGAGATTACAACTCAGCTTGAACGGTGTAGATGGCAAATAAGGAATGGTGAAGAAGAAGTGATCATGTACCTTTTCTGAACATGTCTGCACCAAACACTTATAGAGGTTCAATAGCCAGTCGATCCCGATGCTTCGGGACATCTGACGACAGCAGAGGCGGTGTTACCTATTCCTCCGCGACCTAGAAAATAATCCGTGCCCTTGTGCCGTCCTATTCAAAACAGAGAGGTAATGATCCCGAAGTTTCGGGACATTCCCCAGTTAGTT